>NZ_CP041030.1:1200000-1500000 GCF_012224145.1 Francisella sp. LA112445 | reverse complement strand
ATAGTAGCCTTTAGTTAGTTGGCCAAGATTGCTAATAGGAGGTATTAGATTATCGTATTTTATAGTTGCTGCAAGAGTTCTATAAGTTAGGTTAAGACCAAAGCTTTGTTTTTGATCAACATCTTTTTTTGCAGTATGAGAAATTAGGCGAAGTGTTTGAGCATTACTTTCAAAGCCACCAAAGTTACGCATTTTTTTATTTAAGGCAACCTCTCCATTATGTCCAAAAGGAGGGTGACCAATATCATGACAAAGAGCTGCTGTTTCAATAAGATCGTAATCAAGGTTAAGATCATGTTCAGCATTTAGCTTAACAGCTATAGATTTAGCTATTTGTGCTACTTCTAAAGAATGAGTAAGTCGATTTCTAAAAAAGTCATTTTCAAAACTTGGAAATATTTGAGTCTTTGCTTGAAGTCTTCTAAATGAGGAAGAGTGTACAACACGCGCATAATCTCTTCGAAAAGGCGAGAAGTTTTCTTTTTTAGAAATATCGTTATTTTGTCTTAGATAATCATTTTCATGATAAAGGTTTATAGGCATATAAGATTCAATAATATATAGCTTTTATATTTACATATTAGATTAAATACGAGTATTTTCAAGTCTATATATTTAGCTATTTAAATTAAAGTGGTAATTAAATTATCTGTTTTAAGAAAAACTTTA
This sequence comes from Francisella sp. LA112445, assembly GCF_012224145.1. NCBI lineage: Bacteria > Pseudomonadati > Pseudomonadota > Gammaproteobacteria > Thiotrichales > Francisellaceae > Francisella > Francisella sp. LA112445. Next base: position 1,499,331 of record NZ_CP041030.1, on the reverse strand, counting down.
TTGAATTACTTTTTATCTTTTTGACCAAGTTCTATAAAAGTCTTTAATATATCTGGTTTTTCCAATAGGCTTGGTAGTAAACTCATAATCATTTCATTTTGACTATTTTGATTAGGAGCGTTTAATAAAACTTTAAAATTTTCATCCTGTTTATCGATCAGTTTTGAAATTTGTTCTTTAACATCTTTACGAGTTTCATCAGATATTGTTTCTACTTTTGCTACTTTTGTTTTTATTTCATCAAGTAATTTATTTGCCTCATCTTTAGTGCTTTTTGCTTGCTCTAGTTGAGCTTTTGAAAGAAAACCTTGCCAAAATGCAACTCCAACAGCAACTAAAGAAATAAATAAGCTAACAATATTCAAAGTATTCATTAATTAACCTTTATGGATAAGAGATATAGATACAATATATATCTTTAAAGAAGATTAAGCAAATTCAGGAAATAAGAAATTACTTTTGAACATCAAATCTGCCAAGCATCATAACTTTATGCCAAGCTTTAGCAAAATCATTGACAAATTTTTGCTCATTACCATTTTCAGCATAAACTTGAGCTACAGCTTTAAGTTCTGAGTTTGAGCCAAAGATTAGATCTACAGGTGAAGCTGTCCATTTTTGCTTACCTGTTTTTCTATCTATACCGATATATTCTCCAGCATTTGTATCAGATTTTTTCCACTCTGTAGACATATCTAGTAAGTTTACAAAGAAGTTGTTATTAAGCTGTCCTGGAGTTGCTGTAAATACACCTTCTTGAGAGTCATCATAGTTTACATTTAGTGCGCGCATACCACCAACTAATACTGTCATCTCTGGGACATTTAGATCAAGCATACTTGCTTTTTCAACTAAAGCTTGAGGTAATTGATTAACAGCTATACTACCATCTGTGTAGTTTATAAAACCGTCAGCTTTAGTTTTTAGATAATTAAATGACTCAATATCAGTTTGGGCTTGTGTAGCATCTGTTCTACCTGGAACAAAAGGTATCTCTATAGTATAACCAGCTTGTTTAGCTGCTTGCTCAACACCTACATTACCACCTAATACTATCAAGTCAGCTAGAGAAACTTTAGTACCGTCTTTCTTGCTATTATTAAAATTAGCTTGGATTTCTTTAAGCTTAGTAATAACAACTTCAAGTTTAGCTGGTTCATTCATTTGCCAATCTTTCTCTGGAGCCAAAGCAATTCTTGCGCCATTTGATCCACCTCTATAATCAGTTTTACGATATGTAGAAGCAGAGTCCCAAGCAGTTCTTATAATCTGTTGGTTAGTAAGTCCAGAGCTTATAATATCTTGTTTAAGCTGTGCAATATCTTGAGTCGATACTTGTTTGTAGTCAGCTTTAGGGACAGGATCTTGCCAGATAAAGTTTTGTTCAGGGATCCAAGGACCTATATATCTAGACTTAGGTCCCATATCTCTATGAGTTAGTTTAAACCATGCTTTAGCAAACTCTTCTTTAAACTCTTCTGGATTGTTATAGAATTCTTGAGCATATTTATTAAACTTAGGATCTTCTTTTAGCGCAAGGTCTGTAGTAAACATTATTGGCTTATGTTTAACTCCTGGTTTATGAGCATCAGGAACCATATTTTCAGGTTTAGCATTTGTTGCAACCCATTGATGAGCGCCTGCTGGAGATAATGTTTTTTCATAATCTAAGTTATATAAATTATTTAAGAAATCATGGTTCCAATATGTAGGTGTTGAAGTCCAAGAACCTTCAAGGCCGCTACCCATAGTGTCATCACCTTTACCAGTGCCATAACTATTATGCCAGCCAAAACCTTGTTGTTCGATTGGTGCTTTATCTGGAGCTGGACCAATATCTTTTTTGACATCTTTGGCAGGTACTGCACCATGAGTTTTACCAAATGTATGACCTCCTGCAATTAGTGCAACAGTCTCTTTATCTGTCATACCCATACCACTAAATGCCTGACGAATAGCCTCACCAGCTTTCTTAACGTCTGGCTTACCATCAGGGCCTTCTGGGTTTACATAGATTAATCCCATTTCTGTAGCAGAGAATGGCTTGACTAGCTTACCATCTTTGACATTGCTTGAAAGCTCTTCTGGAGATAATCCCCAGTTAGTATCATCGCCTTGCCAATCATCTTCTCTACCAAATGCAAATCCAATAGGTTTCATACCCATAGACTCTAAAGAAACTGTACCAGCTAAGACAAGTAAATCAGACCAAGAGACAGCATCACCGTATTTTTGTTTGATAGGCCATAGAAGTTGTCGAGCTTTATCTAGGTTTACATTATCTGGCCAGCTATTTAAAGGTGAAAATCTTTGCTGACCACGATTAGCGCCACCGCGACCATCAGATACTCTATATGTACCAGCATCATGCCAAGACAGTCTAATAAAGAAAGGTCCATAATTGCCAAAGTCAGCAGGCCACCAGTCTTGCGATTGAGTTAGAAGCTCTTGTATATCTTTTTTTAGTTGCTCTGTATCAAGCTTTTTAAAAGCTTCACGGTAGCTATAGTCATTACCCATTGGGCTATCTACAATATTTAAGTTACGCAAAGGAGATAAATTTACACTTTGGGGAGATAGGTTGCCTCTGTTTTCTGCGAAAGCACTATCTCCAGATAGTAACATACCAGACATTCCTACAGCAGTGACAATTTTTTTTACCATGGTTAGTTCCTTTTATTGGTTTAGTTTGTAGCTTTAATCTATCAAGTAATTAGATAAATCTAATGCTTGTTTATAGCTAATCCAAATATCTTTTAAAACCATTTTGTCATCCTATGGCTTGACCATAGGATCCACTCACTATGAGTCTTAAAAATTAGATTCTACGATCAAGTCGTAGAATGACATATATTTCGAATTAACTATATGTTTAGGCTCTTGAGTATTTAAGATAGACTTAAGCCTATAATTCGATTCTATTTAATCTGGTAAATTGAGTCAAATAGTAATTAGTTATATCAATAATAAATATTTTTTATAGGTGTTTCTGAGTTTTAAAGGCGTAGCTTAGTGTGGTAACATAATAGCTATCAAATATTGAATAATAAGCTTATTAATTATTATGTTGTATGAAAATGTATTAAAAATGCCAAAGGCTGAACTTCATCTACATATAGAGGGTACACTAGAACCTGAGATGATGTTTCAATTAGCACAAAGAAATAAAGTAAGTCTTAAATACAGTTCAATAGATGAAATTAGAAAAGCATATAACTTTAACAATCTCCAAGATTTTTTAGATTTATACTATCAAGGTATGTCTGTGCTAATAACAGATCAAGATTTTTATGATTTGACTTATGCGTATTTAACCAGAGCAAACCAAGATAATGTAACACATACTGAGATATTTATAGATCCTCAAGCTCATTTAGAAAGAGGAATAGCTTTATCAACTATATTTAGCGGTGTGACTGAAGCTATTAAACAAGCTGAAAAGGATTTTGGTATTAAAGCTAGTATAATAGTATGCTTTTTGCGTCATTTATCGGAAGATCATGCACTACGTTCTTTTGAAAAAATAATGAATTTTCGTGAGAGTTTTATAGGTATAGGCTTAGATAGTAGTGAGTTAGGTAATCCACCATCTAAATTTAAAAGAGTCTTTGAACAAGCAAAAAAAGAAGGACTATATTTAGTTGCGCATGCTGGTGAAGAGGGTCCTGTTGAGTATATTTGGGAAGCTATAGATATGTTAGGTATAGATAGGATAGATCATGGTAATGCAATCTTACATGATGAGACATTAACACAAAGAATTATAAAAGATGATATTGCTTTGACTATGTGTCCTTTATCAAATAAGTCTTTAAAAGTTACACCTGATTTATCTAAACATCCTGCAGCTAAGCTTTTAGAAAAGGGTGTTAAAGTAACTATCAATTCAGATGACCCTGCATATTTTGGTGGTTATGTTAATGAAAATTATAGGCAGATAGCCCAAGCATTAAATTTATCTGAAGCTCAAATTATTAAGCTTATAAATAATAGTTTAGATGCAAAATTTATTTAACTATACTTTCTAATAACTCTTTTTCAAAATTATGAGCTTGAGATTTCTGAGACTCTTTTAGGGAATTTATAAGTATTGAAAAAGCATATTGATTATTGTCTTTAATAAGGTATCCAGATAATGCTATACCTGTAGTTTGAGTGCCTGTTTTTGCAAAAACTTTACCTTTAAGATCATTACCTTTGAAATTTTTTAGAGTGCCTGTTTCACCATATATCGCTAGCATATTTTTAAAAAGCTTATAATCTTTGTTTAAAGACATTTTATACAATAAGTTTACTAGGAAATTAGGATTTAGTAGGTCATTATCTGACATCCCAGCGCCATCCTCTAGTTGTATACTGTCAGTGTCTAGCTTGAGTTTATTTTTTAATATTTCAAAAGTAGCATTCTTCCCAGATATGATGCTACCAACACCGTTATAATAATAGCCGATAGTTCGTAGTATTGTTTGAGCATATAAATTGTCTGAGATAACTAGCATATGCTTTAATAATGTATCTAATTTAGCAGAGTTATGTTCAGCTAATAAAGTAGTATTATTGGGAAGTTTTGTAATAACTTTTATACTCTTGACTGTAGTGATGTTTAGCTTCGATAGCTCTCTTAATACGGCTTCTTTCATTGTAAGTTTTGGATTTTGAACTGCAAAACTAAAAGTATAGGTATTCTTAGGTAAACATCCTGAAAGAACTAAGGTTCCATCATAGTTATAACCATTAAACTGACATGTTTTAAGTTGTTGTTTATTGGCAACAAAGAGTTGATTTTTAAACTTTAAAGGTTCACCAGATATTTGTTTAATATTAAAGGCTTGCTTTTCAGGTGTTAACTCTAGTGCTACAGAATTTTCATTAAGATTATAGATTGAGCTTGGTGTTCCATAAGCAAATATTGCGCTAGACTGGCTTTCATTTATAGAAGTATTGCGACCTGTGAAAAACTTATTAACAAAATAGACTTGGTTAATCTTATTTATTTTAGAAGTCTTTAATGAGCTTAATAGATTTTGTAAGTCTTTAGTAGTAAAACTAGGATCTCCAGAAAAAACTATATATAGATTATTTATAGTATGATTTTGAGATTTATCATAATAAAGTTTGGTTCTGTATTTAAAATCTTTCCCAAGGTATAGTAAGGCAGCCGAGCTAGTTACAAGCTTAGTATTACTAGCAGGGATGAAGTTTTTATCAGCATTTCTTGAGTATATAGTTTTACCATTATTTAAATCTATAATTTTAACTCCAACTAGGGCAGAGTTAAGTTGATTCGACTTTATTGTTTTATCAAATGATTTATCAATCTCTGTAGAGTTTAAAGAGTATGATATTGATGAGATAAATATTACAGAAGTTATTAAAGTCTTTAATAAATTATTGAAAGCCATCTAGGAATATAATCTAGTTCTCGGAAACTTTATTATAGCCAAGGTTCCAACATATTGCCAAAAGAACTATAGCAATAACACAAGCACTTAGTAAGAATACGAATACAGCATTCCAGCCTAAGAATGTAGCAATCGCGCCAATTACAGCTTGAGCACCAACAGTACCTAAGAAATAACCAAATAATCCAGTAAAACCTGCAGCTGTTCCACCTGCTTTTTTAGGAACAAGATCTAAAGCTAATATGCCAATCAAAGCAACAGGGCCATATATTAATATTCCCATTGCAGATAATGATGCCCAAAGAACTACAGGGGTATTACTATACCAATATACTAATAATGCACAAATAAATAAGACCATACAGATTACACTCATTGGAGCTCTACGGCTACCAAAGAATCTATCGGTTAACCAACCAATGATTATAGTTCCTGGAATTGCTGGTAGCTCAAACATAGCATAAGCAATAAGACCATCAGAAGTTGATAAATGCTTAACATGAACTAAGTAGTAAGGAGCCCAGCTTCCAAGACCATATCTTGCGCAATATACAAAAGCATTTGCAACAGCTATTAACCAAACCCACTTATTATTTAACACATACTTAAAGAATATCTCTTTAGCTGAGAATTCTTTCTCATGGTGAGCTTCTGCTGTAGTGTAACCTTTGTATACTTCAATAGCTGGTAAACCTAGTGATTGAGGGGTATCAGCACCAAAGATTAATATTAAAATACCTACACCTATACACAATGCACCAGCGACATAAAAAAGTCCATGCCAGTCGCCACTAAATAGATATAATCCAATCGGAACTACAATGATTGCTAGACATCCAGCACCTACATTGTGAGCGGTATTCCAAATTCCCATTTTAGTTCCACGTTCATTAGCACAGAACCAGTGAGTCATGATACGTGCACAAGCAGGCCAGCCCATACCTTGAGACCAGCCATTTAAGAACATTGCTATAAACATAACAAGAACACCTAGAGAAAGTAGGCTAGGTAATAATAAGTTGATAAAACCTGTAATAAATAAGCCTATAGCTAAGAATACTTTAGCATTACTTCTATCAGAGATATTACCCATGAGAAACTTACTGACACCATAAGCAATACCTAAGCCAGCACCTATTAACCCTAGCTCATCAGGTGATAGTGTTGTGATATATTGTTTAGATACATCAAAACTACTTCTACCAAAGTAGTATGTGAAGTAGCCAATATATGCAACTAGGAACATTCTTAGTCGCCAGTGAGGGTATAGTTTTTGTATTTGCTCTTTAGCTAGTAAAGGCAAGTTTTTTGCAGGTTTTAAAAAATTCATAAAGTTATCGGTATCTTTGGTTTATTTTACTATTAGGTAGCAATTAGTTTAGTTTAAGAATTTTTATTCCTCAATAAAAATTTACTTATATGATAAAAATTATAAATTAATATCTTTTAGATTGTCTTTGGAAAAGGAATATTAGGATAAGCAGGAGGTAGATCAAGTCCTTTTGCTGCTTCAAGGCCTCTCAAAATATCAGGCCTATCAGTTATAATGCCATCAACTCTCCAGTCAATAAGCTTGCTTGCAACATTATAATCAAAGTCAGTACCTTCTCTTTCTGTCCAGCCCCATGTTACAACCTTAAGCCCTAGTTTATGAGCCTCATCAAGATCTTTTTTAGTTAAGTCTTTTTCATATGGTTCCCAGAAAGTACCACCTAGTTTCTTAACCATTTTTGGATAGTTATAATTGTAATCTTTAGGATCAAGAGGAGCAGTTAGTTTTTTACGTCCTGCCATTTTCTTAACTGCTTCACTATTCATAGGATCACTATAACTATCTGTTAGATAAGCTGTTTGGACTTTTGGATTTAGCTTCTGAAGGTCAATTAGTGCTTGCCATTCAAAAGCTTGTACTTCAACACTACTAGAAATATGATTTTTAACTAGTATTTTATTTAAAGCATTAGCCATTTCTTGTGGCTTCCAACTTTGATCAGGTTGATTAGGGTTTGTCTTTATTTCTATCTGTAAACGAACACGACTACCAACATTTGATTTAACATAGTTTATTACTTGTTGTAATGTAGGTATGTGTACGCCAGACATTGCAACATGATTTGGATACATTTTTGCAGTTGGAGAGTTTGGTTTTATGTAGCCAACAGTGTATTGTTTTAATTGAGCTAAGGTTAGATCCTTTATTGGTATCTCTTTTTTGATCCAGTTACCATTTTTATCTTTGGTTAGGTCAGGATTTAGAGTTAGGTTATGAGTTACTACAAGAACTTTATCTTTGGTCATGTTGATATCCATATCAACTACATCAACACCAACGCGCATAGCTGCAGTATAAGCAGGGAGAGTATTTTCTGGAGTTAATGGGCGTAATCCTCTATGAGCATAAATGTTAACAACATCAGCAATGGCAAAGTTTATAGAGCAAGCTAAAATAGCAGTAGTAATTATCTTTTTAAGCATAATTTAAAGTTATTTTTTTTGATTTTGAAATAATTACTTAATTTGCTGTAAATAGCAACACTCGTGATAGCTAAAATAATTTAAATAAATTAAATTATATAATCTGTAATATTTAGATATTTTTTGGAAAAGGAATATTAGGATAAGCAGGAGGTAGATCAAGACCTTTTGCTGCCTCAAGACCTCTTAGAATATCTGGTCTGTCAGTTATAATGCCATCAACTCTCCAGTCGATAAGCTTGCTTGCAACATTATAATCAAAGTCAGTTCCTTCTTCTTCAGTCCAGCCCCATGTTACAACTTTAAGACCTAGTTTATGAGCTTCATCAAGATCTTTTTTAGTTAAGTCTTTTTCATATGGTTCCCAAAAAGTACCACCTAATTTTTTAACCATCATTGGATAGTCATAGTTGTAATCTTTAGGATCAATAGGTGCTGTCCATTTTTGGTAATTTGGCATTGTTTTTGCTTGTTGAGTATTCATAGGTTCAGTTGTGTGATCTGTTAAGTAAGCTGTCTGAATCTTAGGATTTAGCTTTTGTAGATCTACTAAAGCTTGCCATTCAAAAGCTTGTACTTCAACACTACTAGATATTTGGTTTTTAATAAGTATTTTATTTAAAGCTTCAGCCATTTGTTGAGCTGACCAGCTTGCCTTAGGGTCATAAGGATCTGTTTTTATTTCGATTTGTAGACGAACTCTGCTACCAACATTTGACTTAACATAGTCTATTACTTGTTGTAATGTCGGTATATGAATACCTGGCATTCCGACATGGTTTGGATACATTTTTGCAGTTGGAGAGTTTGGTTTTATATATCCAACAGTGTATTGTTTTAATTGAGCTAGAGTCAGATCTTTTATTGGAATCGCTTTTTTGATCCAGTTACCATTTTTATCTTTAGTTAGATCAGGGTTTAGAGTTAGGTTATGAGTTACGACAAGGACTTTATTTTTAGTCATATTGATATCCATATCAACTACATCAACCCCAACACGCATAGCATCAGTATATGCTGGAAGTGTGTTTTCAGGAGCTAGTGGACGTAATCCTCTATGCGCATAAATATTAACAACATCTGCAAATGATAAGCTTATAGAACAGATGAGTATAGTAGCGACAATTATTCTTTTAAACATAGTCTGAGAAGTTAACTTCATAATTTTCAAATAATTACCTAATTTATCGAAAATAGCAATAGCTATGATTTAAATTTCATTTTGAAATTTAATTAATTTATAATTCAATAATATTTTCTTTAATTAGAATTGAAATGTTTGATAAGCGAAAAGGCTTTGCTATAGCTTTACTATTAATAATATGCACTTTAGGGTTAGTCTATTATTTTTTAAGATCTAAAGCAGAAGTGATACCTGGGTATATTAGTACGGATATTAGATATATATCCTCAGACGAAAGTGGCAGACTTTTAGATTTAAAAGTTAAAGAAGGTCAATATATTACAAAAGGTCAGCAATTATTTGTACTGGATTCATCAAAAAATCAAACTCTTCTAAAATCAAATAAGTTTTTACATCAAGCATCAGTAGCGATAGCAAATAATTTGTCTAAAGGTAAAAGACAACCGTATTTAGATAGAACTAAGCTTGATATAAAAACAGCTAAAGCAAATTTAGAGGTTGCAAAAGAAGAATATGTTCGTCAGAAAGCCTTACTAAAGGATGATAGTACTTCTAAGAAACAATTTGAGCAGGCTAAAGGAAAACTTGTTGAGGCAATAAACCAAGTAAGAAATCTTGAAGTTATGCAAGTTATGAATAAAATGCCAGCTAGAGAAGATCTAGTTGCAGCAGCTAATTATATGTCAATGTTTGTTAATAGTAATTCAAATTACTTACAACAAAAGATAGATTCTGCAGATGTAAAAGCTTCTCAAAATGGCTATGTTTATCAAATTTTCTATAGAGTTGGTGAAGAGGTCAGAGCATATAACCCAATTATAACAGTTATCAATCCTCTAGATGTATATGTGGTTTTCTATGTATCAAAGCAAGATTTAGCAAAAGTACAAATAAACCAAAAAGTTAGTATTGAAAATACTGATGGTAAAAATATTCCAGCAGAAATAAGTTATATATCAAATAAAGCTGAATATACACCTCCGCTACTATATGGTATAAACTCTGATTCAGAAATTTCTTTTGAAGTTAAGGCTAGAGTGCAATATTCACCCAAAAGCTCATTAATCCATATAGGTGAACCTGTGAAGGTAGAGTTACAATGAACCAAAGCTTAGAAGATAACTTTATTATTGATGTAAAAAACCTAACTAAAGTTTATGGTGAAAAGACTGTTGTAGATAATATATCTTTACAAGTAAGAGAGGGTGACATTTATGGTTTTTTAGGGCCTAATGGCTCAGGTAAAACTACATCGATAAGAATGGTTTGTGGTTTGCTGCCAATAACAAAAGGAGAGGGAACTTGTCTTGGTTATGATATTGGTACACATGCTAGTGTTATCAAGCAGCAAGTTGGTTATATGACACAGAAGTTTACGTTATATCCTGACTTAACCGTTAAAGAAAATCTTAAAATTTTTGCTAGATTGCATAGTTTGAAAAATATCAAAGAAGCTGTAAATAAAACTATAGATAATCTTCAAATGGGTAAAGCAAGAGCAAATCAAAAGGCTTATGAGCTTTCAGGTGGTTGGAAGCAAAGACTAGCTCTTGGGGTAGCTACAATTCATGATCCAAAACTTTTGCTTTTAGATGAGCCAACTGCTGGAGTTGACCCTAAAGCAAGAAGAGAGTTTTGGGATTATATTTCAACTTTATCTAGTAAAGGAATAACTACATTAGTTTCTACTCATTATATGGACGAAGCAGAAAGATGTAATAAGCTATCTTATATTGCTTATGGTAAGTTACTATCTAGTGGCACACAAAAAGATATAATAGATAGTTGTGGTATCAAAACATATAACATTTCAGGTAAAAATGTCTATAAAGTCGTTTTAGAATTGCAAGGTAATGAAAAAATTGAACAAGTCTCTATGTTTGGTAGTAGTGTACATTTAAGTGTTAAAAATAACGTAGATGTAACAGATATACAAAAAGAATATAGTGAGTTTGAATGGCATAAGATAGATACATCTTTAGAAGATGCTTTTATATTTTTAATGAAAAGCCAACAGGATAACTTTGCATGAAACATTTTGATATTAATAGGTATTATGCAATTTTCTTGAAAGAAGTTATTCATATGCTTAGAGATAAGGTGACTATTGGACTTGTCATAGGTATCCCTTTGATTCAAGTAATACTTTTTGGCTTTGCTATTAATATGAATCCAAAGCATTTAAATACAGCTCTTGTTAATGGTGATAGAACAATACAGACAAATTATCTTATTGAGAAAATTAATAATACAAAATACTTTGATATTAAGTATCAGAACCTTTCACGGAGTCAAGCTATGACCTTGATGCAGAAAGGTAAGGTTCAATTTATAATTGATATTCCTCCAAACTTTACAAAAGAAGTCTACCGAGGACAGTCTCCAAATATTCTAATAATAGCTGATGGTGCTAACTCTGGGACAGGAGCGGCGCTCGATGCAATAAATAAAGTTAAATCTATATATAGCCAATATTTTTCAAATAAATCATTAGTCCAGCAAAAGCAACCATTTAATTTTGTAATTCATAATAAATATAATCCAGAAAATAAAACGCAAAATAATATTGTTCCAGCCCTAGCAGGAGTTATTTTAACAATGACTATGGTTATGGTTACTTCTTTGACTATAACAAGGGAGAAAGAGTATGGCACAATGGAGTCATTGCTTGCGACACCTGTAACATCTCTAGAAATCATCTTTGGTAAAATAACTCCATATATAGTAGTGGGTTATATCCAACTGCTACTAATTATATTTTTTGCTAAAGTAATATTTGGTATAACAATTGTGGGTAGTATTTTATTGCTACTTGTAGCGACATTTCCTTTTATTATAGCTAATCTTTTAGTAGGAATAACTTTTTCAACAGTTGCTGATACACAGTTACAAGCAATGCAGATGACATTTTTCTTCTTCTTGCCATCAATATTATTATCAGGATTTATGTTTCCTTTTGAAGGGATGCCTGAATGGGCTCAAGTCATAGGCAATATATTGCCACTAACACATTATTTAAATATAGTTCGAGGAATTTTGCTAAAAGGGGCAGGATTCTTTGATATCCTAAATAGTATCTATCCTTTATTAATCTTTATGGTGGTTGTAGCAGCTATCTGTTTAAAGAAATATAAAAATACAATTTAATTCATTTAAGTGAAATTTTCTTCTACTTAAATACCAACTACTTTTATGGTATCTTTATAGCCTTAAACTTTAAATAAATAATAAAAATAATAGGAAGTAAATTGTTAGATTATAAAAATACCTTTATAGGTAGGAATATAAAAAGTGATGTTCTATCTGGTATCGTTGTAGCTGTAGCTCTAGTACCTGAAGCAATAGGGTTTTCTTTGTTGGCAGGAGTTTCACCAACGGTTGGTTTATATACAGCATTTATACTTGGTTTTATTACAGCTTTAGTAGGTGGTAAGCCTGGTATGATCTCAGGAGCTACTGGTTCTGTAGCTGTTGTTTTAATTGCTTTAGGGATACATATTCATGCGATTATTCCAGCAGATGTTTTACATAGTATGACCAAAGAACAAACTAGTATGTATATTCTGCAATATATATTGTTATGTACGATTATGGCTGGGGTATGGCAGATTTTAATTGGTTTATTTAAACTTGGTAAATTTATTAGACTAGTTCCTCAGCCTGCGATGTATGGTTTTGTAAATGGTTTAGCAATTGTAATTGCGATGGCTCAGCTTAGGTTTTTCCATGATGCAAATATATGGATGTATGCGTTAGTAGTTATAACAATGGCAATAGTATATTTTGTACCTAAGATTACAGATAAAGTGCCATCAGGACTTGTAGCTATTATATTTGTAACGATAGTAGCAATAGCATTTAAGCTACCTGTTGAAAATATTGGGCAATACCAAGATATATCAGGAAGCTTCCCAACTTTTGCTATTCCAGATTTTCATTTAACATGGGCATCTTTCTGGGTTGTATTACCTTACTCAGTATTAGTAGGATTAGTAGGTCTTATAGAATCCTTACTTACACTATCAGTTTTAGATGAAATGGATGGTAAAAGAGGTAGTGGGAACCAGGAGTGTGTGGCACAAGGTGTTGGTAATATTACTTGTGGATTCTTTGGTGGTATGGCAGGCTGTGTAATGATTGGACAATCTATAATCAATTTCACCAATGGTGGTAGAGGGCGTTTATCATCATTAACAGCTTCAGTTCTATTGATTAGTTTTGTAGTTGTCTTATCCCACTGGATATCATTGATACCTCTAGCAGTTTTAGTAGGTATTATGTTTATGGTTTGTGTAAATACTTTTGCTTGGGAAAGTACTAATAGACTTAGATATATGCCAAATTCGGATAAATTAGTATTGATTATCGTAACAGTTATTACAGTCTATGCAGACTTGGCAGTAGCTGTGATTTCTGGTGTGATTGTATCGGCATTAGTATTTGCATGGAAAAACTCACAAGTAAGAAGTAGAACACACCGTGAAGAAGATGGTACAAAAGTATATGAGTTTTTTGGTCCACTGTTTTTTGGTTCAACAACTTCTTTTATGAGTTTATTTGATATACAGCATGATCCTGATAATATTGTCTTAGATTTTGCTAATTCTAGAGTTATGGATATATCTGGAACTGAAGCTATAGATACTATAACTAAGAAATATTTAGATTTAGGTAAAAAGGTTACTTTGCGACATCTAAGTGAAGATTGTCGTGAGATATTAAAAAATGCAGGTCCATACTGTGTTTTCGAAGAAATTGATCCAACATATAAAGTAGCGAGGGATATATAAATGGAAAAAACAAAAATAAATACAGCAAATGCACCTCAAGCAATAGGTCCATATGAGCAAGCTATAAAAGTTGGAGGTATTGTTTATACTTCTGGCCAGATCCCTTTGAGATCAGATGGAAGCATGGCGGGTGAGTGTATAAAAGAGCAAACTACTCAAGTTATGCAAAATTTAAAAGCTGTATTAGAAGCTGCAGGATCTAGTCTAGATAAGGTTATTAAAGCTACTATCTTTATCAAAGATATGACTGAGTTTACTACAATTAACGAGATATATAGTTCTTTCTTTAATGGTAACTTTCCAGCTCGTTCATGTGTTGAAGTTGCTAGACTACCAAAGGATGTTCGTGTTGAAATAGAAGCTATTGCTATAGCTGGTTAATCATATAAATCACTAAATTTTTCTAAACTTAATTTTCCTTAATATTTTAAAGTTTTAAAAACTATTTCAAATTTTGTTTATAATTTAAATATTTAGTTCTAATAAGTTCAAAATGAAAAAAATATACATAAGTATAATAGTTATAGCGTTAGCTATAGTTGGAATATCTCAGTATAAAAGTCAGAAGAATAATGAGGTAGATAAAAATGCAACTCGCCCAGTTTATCCAGTAGATAAAACAGCTATCTACAATGGTTTACTATTAGCAAATAGTAAAGGTAATCCAAATAGATACGATACTTATCTATATTTTCCAAATCAAAAACAGCTTTTAGATAATATTCCAAAGTGTGTTGAACCTATAAAATCAGATGCAACAGCATATTTAAAAGCATATAAGAAAGTTTATAGATATATAATAGAAGAAAACCTAATACCAAGTAATCAACCGCATAAAATAGGGATGTATGCAAAACAAGTTTTGGATTTTAATTATAACTATCATACTTTCAAGTATTTTAGAGATCTTTATGCAAATTTAGCTGTAAGAGAGATTTTTAATGTACAAAGAAGTTTAGACGGTACAAATATAAAAGATTTTGCGAAGTATTATTCCACATCTAATCATAATAAACTTTTAAGTTTAAAAGGTAAAACACCTGAAGATATAGACAATGCAGTATTTACACAAAAAGAACAGCTCGAGTTAGCAAAAGCTACAAATAGACTTTTAAATCAAGTAAGTAATAACTGTGTTCAAGCTGGTTATGGCAAAGACTTTTATGCAATATGGTGGGCAGGTTTAGCAAATCAGGGAGTATTGGAGGTAACAAGCCAAGTAACAATGATGTATGAGATGTTTAAATTAGCATATTCATTTCCGACATTTTATAAACAAGGTTCAAGCCATAATTTAATAACAAAAGGAAAAGTTTGGGATGTTATCTATAGTCATAAAGATTTCCTAGATAAAGTTGAAAATCAAAAGAATCTAAGTAAAAAAGATAAAACTACAATATTAAATGTACTAACAGCAGAGATATTGCAAGATGATTTTAAGAATAAGAGTTATAGTTTATCTTTGAGAGACTATCTTATTGGAGATTTACTAAAAATAAAAAACTTTAGTGAAAGTAAATACTTAATCAATCCAGTATCTAATGCCCAATATTTTTATTCTCAAAAAATATCTACTTTGTTACAAAGCCACAATAAAAACAGTGAACTAAATAGTAAGCTTCATAAAGCATGTAGTTATCTAGATAACAACTCATATTGGAATAATAGGTTAGAACAAGCTAAGAAACTAATGCCTGTATCTATGATAGGTAGTTTTTATGTATTAGCAGTGTGTAATTTTGATCAAAAAACATTAATGGATATTAGTGACATCCAAATATTATATTTGGGCAAAAAAACTATTTTTAAATAATTAGGAAGATATCATGAGTAATAATGAAGAAAATCAAAACAATCTTATAGAAGGTACACAAGAAGGTTTAGATTTGAGAGGCAAGCTTCACGATGTTGTAGGTAACGAAGCTGCCGGCAAAGTCTATGAAAGAATAAGTAATGGTTTAGATATTGCTTTAATTAACAAGGAATCTTGCAAATATCGTAGATAAGTATGGTTATGGAGCAGGCACTTTATATTTAACACGAGAGATTAAGTCTAACTTAGTAAAAAATTATATTTAGCTAACAAGCTTTATTTTCTTCGCAAAATCTAATTTATGAAATAAAATAACTCTAAAAAATTTTGCTATATTAAGGACTTGATGTTTAAAATTAAGTAGTCAAAGAATAAAAATAAGTGGTGGGTTGTACAGGATTCGAACCTGTGACCAATTGGTTAAAAGCCAACTGCTCTACCGACTGAGCTAACAACCCGGTGAATGTTGATTATTATACTTATCCTATTTTCTGTGTCAACACTTTTTGCTGTTTTTTTCGATTTAATTCTAAAATTTCTATAGGATGCTTAATTGTGTGTCCTTCGATACGCTTAACTTGGCATCTACAAGAGAATCCTGTTGCTATAGAATTTCTAATTCCAGACTGTTTTATTTTATCTTTCCAGCTTAAATTATAGATCTGTTTTGAGTCATCTACATGTTTAGATTCATGACCAAAGCTACCAGACATACCACAACAACCAACATTAGCGATTTTTGTATTTATACCAAAGTGAGTGAAGATTTTTTGCCAATCAGTTGTAGTAGCTGCAGATAGGGATTTTTCTGTACAGTGATTAAATAGATTAAACTCATTATCTATCATATTGTTCATTTGTGGCAAATCTTCTAGTTTTGTAACTAGCCACTCTTGAAGCATTTTTACTTTAAATCTTACTTGATCGCCACAAACCTTACGATATTCATCACGGTATACTAGAGTCATAGCTGGATCGATACCAATCATCTCAACTTTAGTTTTAGCTATTTCATTATAAAGTTTAGTCGCTTTTAAGGCTTGTTTCTTAAAATATTTTAAGAAACCTTTAACATGAGAAGGTTTACCATTTATTCTAAAAGGAGCAAAATAAACTCTAAACCCTAAAGCTGTTAAGAAATCATATAAAGTCAGCACTATATGGGTATCATATAATGATGTAAAAATATCTTGGACAATGCAGACAGTTTTTTTTCTTTGCTCTATTGATAAGCTTTCTAGCTCTTGGATACTAAACTCAGGAGCATTTCTTTGTTTTAGTTCAGCTCTTAAGTTTAAGGAGCTTATTAATGGGGTATCAGTAAATCCGATAGTATTTGCTAAGCCAGCCCTAACAAACTGTGTGTTAAAGATATCATTGAAGATTTTTGGCATATATAAGTTTATCTTTAAGATAGATTCACTATGTTTGACAAAATAGTCTAGAGATGGTCTTTTGTATCGAGAATGATAATTTGCTAAAAACTGTGATTTCATAGTAGGGATATCAACTTTTATAGGACATCCTGTGATACAAGCTTTACAACCTAAGCATTTATCTAAAGAGTCATAAACCTGATGGGAGAAGTCATTAAGAGTATCTTGGGCCTTTTCATAACCAAAACTATCTTCTTTATCAATTGTAGAGTAGCCTTTTGCAGCCAACTGATTTAGCCATTCACGTAAAACAGCAGATCTTCCTTTAGGTGAATATAGCCAGTTTCTGCTAGCTTTAGCAGATGGGCAGATAACAGTGTCTAAATTATAATTTAAACATTGAGAGTTACCATTACAATTATATGCCCCGGAGAATTGTTGACGCATTTCTTTTGGTACTTGCTCATCTGAATATCCTCTAAAAGGACCATCAACTTTTACTAGTTGGTCTTTACTACCATTAGGTACAGTTATCTTACCTGGGTTAAGTTGATTATGTGGATCAAAAGCCTTTTTAATATGACCTAAAGATTCATAAAGTTCATCACCGAAATAATCCTTTAGATGCTCGCTTCGATGGCCATGACCATGTTCAGCACATAAAATACCGCCATATTTTCTAACAAGTTCACTAACTTTTTTTGTGATCTGAGCAACCTTTTTATAATCTTCAGCAGAACTCATATCTAAAGCAGGACGTACATGAAGACAACCAACGTCAACATGGCCAAACATACCATATTTGACACCATAACAATCAAGTAGTTTTGTTAGCTCAGCTATGTAGTCTGCTAGTCTCTCGGGGGCAACTGCAGTATCTTCTATAAACGGAATTGGTTTACGATCACCTTTCATCGCACCAAGTAGTCCTACGCCTTTTTTACGAAGTTCCCATAGGCTATCCATCTCAGAAGGACTCTCTGTTAAATGAAAGGTTGCTCGCTTATCTAATAGTGTTCTCTCTAGTTTTGCAGTTTTGGTGTCTAAGTCATGTTGGGAATCAGCAATAAATTCTACAAGATTTATAGCTGCAAGGTTTATCGATGAATCTTTTTCAAGCATATATTTTATTTTCGGATAAATCTCATCATCTTTAGCTATTTCAACAATATTGTTATCAATAGTTTCTATTGCAGAAGGATTTGAGGGTAATAAATCTCTAGCAGCTTTTAGAGCCTTATCAAAACTATCATAAGAAATACTAAAGAGTGCTTTGTATTTTGGTTTTTTGGTAAGCTTAAGAGTCATTTCTTTAACAAAAGCAAGAGTACCCTCTGATCCAGAAACCAAATAGCTGAGATTGATACTATTATCTTTTTTATCATAGGTCTTAGCTAAATTATAACCAGTTAGAAATCTACTTAATTTAGGTAGTTTTTCTTCGATTAATGAGTATTTATCAATAATTTGCTCAACAATAGTTGAGTATATATTTTTTTCAACTTCACTTAAGTTATCCTCTTCTAGGTCACTTAGTTTTATTTTCTTTGTTGTAAGTTTTTGTCCATTTACTAATGTACATCCTAGTTCTAAAACATGTTGGCTAGTGCGACCATATATTCTTGAGCCTTTACCGCAAGCATCAGTATTTACCATACCGCCTAATGTCGCTCTATTACTAGGTGATAGATTTGGGGCAAAAAAGTACTCGGTGTCTGCTAGAGCATCATTTAATTGATCTAGGACAACGCCTGGCTCGACCCTGACGAATTCTTTTTCAATATTTATTTCTAAAATATTATTCATATAGCGACTTGAATCTACTATAACACCAGCACATAATGAATGCCCTGATGTACCTGTACCTCCTCCTCGTGGCGAGAACTTTACCTCTTGATATTCTTTCTTACTAGCTAAAGCAAAGATTCTATTAACATCGCTTTTATTTTTTGGGAAAACTACTAGCTCTGGAACAATAAAATACACACTGTTATCCATAGAGGTGGATATTCTTGAGGCATAGTCAGAATGAATATCACCTTCAAACTTCATTCTTCTTAGTTCTTCAGAAAAGGCGTCTATTAAGATATTTAAGGTATTTACACTATCAAGGGTTGGTAATTTATTTTTGCTTATAGATTTTTTCATAAAAGTCGATATAAATATAATAGGAAGCTAAGAGTAATTATATAAGAAAATCGTTGCTGCATAAATAAGAAACTTTGACTTGCTAGAGTCTAAATAAATAATCTTGTGAAATTCATGATAATATTTAAGTCATTTTTTGCTGAATATATTTGAAATATTTCGAATATATTGTTTATTATGAAATGACAATATATTATTAGTGGGGAATATAAACACTATATGGTAGAGCGAGTTTTTCGTGTATTAAAAAATTCTTTTGGTAATATCATTGAATGGTATGATTTTTCTCTATATGGCTATTTTGCAACAATTATTGCTGTCGAATTTTTCCCAAAAATTAACCATTGGGTAGCATTAATATCAGCTTTTGGAGCATTTGCTGCCGGGTTTGTTGCTAGACCTATTGGTTCAGTTGTCTTTGGTAGACTTGGGGATAAATTAGGTCGACATTATGCCATGAATATAGCTATTATTTTTATGGCTATACCGACTATTATTATGGCTTTTTTACCAGGTTACAATACTATAGGTTTTTATGCTCCTATATTATTGGTTTTAGTCAGAGTATTTCAAGGTTTATCCGCGGGAGGGCAGTTTGGTAATCTTATGACCCTAACGGCTGAACAAGAGAACCAGCCTTATCGAGGCTTTAATCTAGCTGTAGCATATGCAACATCTATAGTTGGTTTTTTACTAGCTTCAGGTGTTAGCTATTTGACATTAAATTTTTTACCAGAATCATGGCAAAACTATGCTTGGCGTTTTCCTTTTGCATTAGGGTTCTTTTTACTACTAATCCATTTCTTTATAAAAGAGGATAAAAAGGTAGAAAATTCTGAAAATAACTTCAAGGTTGAACCTATTCGAGATCTGCTTAAACATTACCCATGGCGTTTAACTTTAGTAGTATGTTTATCAACTACTGCAATGGTGCTTTATTACTTAGATATAACATATATGGTAACGTATATGGAAACTGAGCTTAATCTTAGCCTGACAACAGCATTAGCGATAAATACTATTAGTATAGCTATTATGTGTGTTGTAACACCTTTAGCAGGATATTTGTCAGATATTTTTGGTCGTAAAAGAACTCATATTATCGGTTATGTGATACTTCTAGTACTATGTGTACCTATGGTTATGTTTATGCAACTTCAAAACATTGCTTTAATTACATCTATGGTTATTGCAATGGCAGCATTGACAGCAATAATTCAAGGGGTGTCAACACCTTATTATACCGAAACATTTCCACCTAGAGTTCGTGCGACAGGGTGCTCTATAGGCTTTGGTTTTGGAGCATCTCTATCTGGATTTGCACCAATGATAGCTACGATTGTTATGGGGTGGTTATCACCGACGATAGGTTTGTGCTTATTTCTTTTAGCTGTGGCTGTTATAGGTTTGATCATAGCTATTATAATTCCTAATCAACAAGTTGAAGTCAGAAGGTTAAATAGTATAGAGGCTTTTGCTAGTTAAATAGACCGCTAGTATGTTATGAATATCCTTGAAAAAGTGGCTTAGAAATTAGAAAATAATTAAAACTTTCGTATCAAAGCAGACAAATTTTAAATATAAAGTTATAATTAGCTTTGTATTGAAAAAAATGATTTCAAAAGTTAAAACTTTTTGAGGATAATTTATGAAGCAAACTACTCTATTAGTGATTCTTGATGGCTGGGGCTATAGCGAGAGTGACTACTTTAATGCTATTAAAAATGCAAACACTCCAACTTGGGATAGCATCTGGCAAGAATTTCCAAAAACTCTTATTAATGCATCTAGTCTGTCAGTAGGTCTTCCTAGAGGTCAGATGGGTAATTCTGAAGTAGGGCATGTAAATATAGGTTCTGGTAGGGTGGTTTATCAAGAACTTACAAAAATTGACAAAGCTATAGAAGAAAAGACTTTCGGTGAAAATAAAGCTATTTGTGATGCTATAGAAAATGTTAAACAAAATGATTCAAGTTTGCATTTGATGGGATTGCTTTCTCCTGGAGGAGTTCACTCTCATGAAGAGCATATTTTTGAGATGATAAAGATAGCTAAGCAGAAAGGTGTTAAAAGAGTTTATCTACATGCATTTTTAGATGGTAGAGATACCCCTCCTAGATCTGCAGAGGAGTCTATCAAAAAAGCTGATAAGTTACTACAAGATCTAAACTTAGGATATATAGCTAGTGTTTCTGGAAGATACTATGCAATGGATAGAGATAATCGTTGGGATAGAGTTGAAAAAGCTTATAATGCTATAGCAAATGCAGAAGCTGAATTTATATATAATAATGCTCTTGAAGCGTTAGAACAATCATATGCTCGTGATCAGTCTGATGAATTTGTAATACCAACTTGTATTAAAAAAGATGATAAATTAGTTAAGGTCCAAGATAATGATAGTGTTATCTTTATGAATTTTAGAGCTGATAGAGCTAGAGAGATTAGTCATGCTTTTGTTGATAAAAGTTTTGATAGTTTCTCAAGACCAAAGCATTTAAATATAAACTTCACAACACTTACAGAGTACGACTCTAAGCTTGAATGTGCTGTGGCATTTCCTCCAGAACAGCCAGTTAATACTCTAGGTGAAGTATTAATGAAAAATCATAAAACACAACTAAGAATAGCAGAAACAGAAAAGTATCCTCATGTGACATTCTTTTTTAATGGTGGTAAGGAGGATCAATTCGAGGGTGAAGATAGAATCTTGATTCCATCTCCAAAAGTAGCTACTTATGATTTACAGCCTGAAATGTCAGCGCCAGAGGTTACAGATAAGCTAGTTGAAGCTATAAAAAGTGGTAAGTATGACTGTATAATGTGTAACTATGCTAACTCTGATATGGTTGGCCATACAGGAAACTATGAAGCAGCTATGCGTGCGATAGAGTATCTTGATCAATGTTTAGCTAAATTAAAAGACGTGATACTTGAGCATAATGGCAATATGTTTATCACAGCTGACCATGGTAATGCAGATATGATGCTAAATCCAGAGACGCAAAAACCTCATACAGCTCATACAACAAACCTTGTACCGTTTGTATATGTCGGTCATAAAGAAGCTGAAGTTGCTATCAAAGATGGCAAGCTTTCTGATATTGCGCCAACTATACTTAATGTAATGGGAATACCTCAGCCTAAGGAAATGACAGGCAAAACTATTTTTAAATTTGAAAAATAAGGATTTTAGAAGAAATGCTTGATGCAAAATATATCAAAGATAATCTACAAGAAGTAGCTGAAAAACTTGCAACAAGAGGCTATAAGTTTGATATCGCAGAATTTGAAGCAAAGGAAGCAAAGAGAAAACTATTGCAAGAAAAAACACAAGAACTTCAAGCTGACAGAAATACTATTTCAAAAGAAATTGGTAAAAGAAAAGCTAAAGGTGAAGATGCTAGTGATATTTTTACCAAAGTTAATGAGATAAATGAAGAGCTTAAAATAGTTGAAAAAGATCTAAAAGCTTTACTTGAAGATATTAATGATACTTTATTAGGCATGCCAAACATTCCAGCAAGTGATGTTCCTATTGGTAAAGATGAGAATGAGAATGTTGAAATAAGAAAGTGGGGAACTCCTCGAGAATTTCACCCTCAAGCTAAGGCGAAAGACCATGCTGATATTGGTGAAATACTTAAGATGATCGATTTTAAAGCAGGAGCAAAAATTACAGGTAGTCGCTTTGTTGTTTTGAAAAGTAAAATAGCTAAGCTACATCGTGCTTTAGCTCAGTTTATGCTTGATATGCATACAGAAAAGCATGGCTATGAAGAGGTTTATGTGCCATATATGGTTAATAATGATAGTTTGTATGGTACTGGTCAACTACCAAAATTCTCGGAGGATCTTTTTAAATTAGAAGGTGATTTTGAATATAGCTTGATACCTACTGCTGAAGTTCCTGTTACAAATCTGGTTAGAGATGAGATATTAGATACTGAATCTTTACCTAGATATTATACAGCTCATACCCCTTGTTTTAGAAGTGAAGCTGGTTCTTATGGTAGAGATACTAAGGGCATGATTCGTCAACATCAATTTGAGAAAGTTGAGCTAGTACATATTACAACTCCAGAGAAAGGTGAAGAGTCTCTGGAGCTTTTAACTTCTCATGCAGAGAAAGTACTGCAAAAGCTGAACCTTCCTTATAGAGTAATGAAGCTATGTACAGGTGATATGGGCTTTAGTGCTAAGAAAACTTATGATTTAGAAGTTTGGTTACCATCTCAAAATACTTATAGAGAAATCTCTTCTTGTAGTTGGTGTGGTGACTTCCAAGCTCGTAGAATGAAAGCTAGATATAAAGATCCATCAATGAAAAAACCAAAATTAGTCCATACTCTAAATGGTTCAGGCTTAGCTGTTGGGAGAACATTATTAGCTGTTATAGAGAATTATCAACAAGAAGATGGCTCTATTATGGTTCCTGAAGCTCTCATAAACTATATGGGTGGTGTCTCGGTTATTAAATAATATTTCTTTAACTTTACTAAATCCTTGTTTTAGTTTTCTTTTTTCAACAAATTACTTTCTTTAAATAAAAGTTATTTCTAAATAGCTCTCAGGACGAACGATATTTCGAGAGTGTAGTTTAAAATTTCACAAAGCTGTATTTAGAGTATGATATACTTTTGTGATTAAAATATATTGATTTAAAATTAGCCATAAGTTTTATATTTAACTATGAGCTTGCTAATCTTAGTTTTTGAAATAACTTAGTGGAGTGTAAAAAATGAAGCCTCATTTAAAAGATAGGATAAATAGACCTCTTTCAGTTTATATATTTGGATATTTATTTATCTGGGTTGGGTTGACTACTTTGTTTTATAATAAATATGGCATTGTAGGTGCTGTTGCAGAGAATGTCGCATGGTCGAACCATCTTGATGTAATGTATTATAAACATCCTGGTTTAGGTGCCTTATTTATAAAAATAGTTTCTTTTGTAACATTTGGAAATTATATATTAATGGCATCTTTAGCTAGTGGTCTATGTGTTTTGGCCTCTTTGATTTATATGTATAAGATTTGTAGACTTTATTTCTCAGAAGAAGAGTCTGCATTATTAGTTATGGCGACAACTTTTAGTGGCTTTTATCTTTTCAGATATTTCTTATCTTACGATCAAAATATAATATTGTTACCATTTTGGGTTATTGGAACTTATTATTTCTTATTAGTAAAAAAATCTAATATGACTAAAGACTGGATATTACTAACAATATTTACAGCGTTAGGTGTTTATGCAAAGTTTGAGATGTTACTCTTATCAGCAGGTATGTTTGTATATATTATTTTTTCTTTTAAGAAAGAGTATTTATCAAAGCTAATCTTCTCAGCAATTTTATTTTGTATACTTATGATCCCTGCGGTGATAGGTATTGTTGAGCATAATTATTCACCAATATTATGGGCTTTTGTCAGTGGTTCAGGGGCGTCGCATTCTTTAGTTAAGGATAATCTTATTGCAAAACTAGTAAATGCTGAGTTACACAACATATTGCCAATAGTCTATGTTTTAGGTGCAATAGTTATAGTTTGTTTTTTCTTAATAGTAAAAAAAATAAGCTTCACTAACTATAAGTTTTTATCAAATCTTAAGAATCCTATGGTTTTCTCTTGGCTATTTCCTTTTATAGTATTTTGTTTATTACAAAGTTATTCAGGAGAGCTTCCTGGTGGCTGGACTTTAGTTCTTATGCCTTTATTTTTACCTGCTTTATATAAGTTTTTAAACTTAACGCAAGTCAAAGGGATTAACTTTAAAAGGCTTATTATAGTACTAATAGTTTTACAACTTATAATCTTCACATCTTATAGTACTGCAAAGTATTTTAATGATATTTTCTTATCTGATAATGTAGGGGCTGGTCCAGCAATAAAGGCAGATAGCTTTTGGTCAAAATATAATAAAGAGCCAATGCTATATACTAATGATTCATTTGTGGCTGCATTTTCTAAATATAAACCACATCTAATATACAACTATCAGAATGTCTTACCTCAAAATGAGAAAGTTCTTTTATTTTTTAACGGTTGTGTTACTAATTATAAAGGTATACTTCCAGAGTCTACAAAAGTCTTAGAGCACGAATGTACATCGGTCAATTCAATTGGTAAATATCATAATAAAGAAAGCCAGATCTCACTTGCTATCGTAGAAAACGATAATATTTAAAAATTACTTATTGTTTTTATCCTTAATTATAATAATAATAGACAGTTGTATGATTAAATTATTTTATAAGGATGGAGAATAACGTATGCATTTGGCTGGTATAGAAGCAGGAGGCACGAAATTTTTTACAACTATTGGTGATATCGATGGTAATGTTATAGAGCGTCATCGTACAGATACAACAACTCCTGAACAAACGATGGCTGAAGTCTTAGAAATTTTGAAAGGATATCAAAGCGAATATGATATACATGCCGTAGGTGTTGGATGCTTTGGACCAATTGATATTAATACGAAATCTGAAACTTATGGTTATATTACAAATACTCCCAAAATTGCTTGGCAAAACTTTGATATAGTTAGCGCTATTAAATCAGTTTATTCAGGACCTATAGGCTTTAATACAGATGTAAATGCAGCAGCTATTTGCGAACATCTATGGGGATGTGCTAAGGGCTTGGATAATCTTCTATATTTAACTGTTGGTACAGGTGTTGGTGGTGGTATCATATGCAATAACCAGCTAGTACAAGGAGCAATGCACCCTGAGATTGGTCATTTAGTTATACCACAAAATCCTAATGATAATTATGCTGGGTGTTGTCCGTTTCATGGTAATTGTGTTGAAGGTCTAGCATCTGGTACAGCAATAAATAAAAGATGGCAAGTTGACACTGCAGCGAAGCTAGCAGATGATCATATTGCTTGGCAATTTGAAGCAGAATATTTGGCAAAAGCTCTTGTAAACTATATATATGCTTTTTCTCCTGAGAAGATAATTTTAGGAGGTGGGGTTATGCATAAAACTATCCTTTTTGATATGGTACGTAAGAATGTAGCTCAATATTTAAATGGTTATCTTGATTATCCAGCATTGAAAAATATGGAAAACTTCATAGTTCCTGCATCATTTGGAGATAATACAGGTGTTAAGGGATCTCTAGCATTAGCTTTAGAAACATTTAATAACTCTAAATAAAAAAGAATTACTCTTATATTATCTCAATTTTGCTGTTAAAATTTTGGTAAATTAATTTTTTTCAAGAAACGTTGATAAAGAAAATACTTTCTAACCAAATATTATCAAAATCACTACAGACTATGGTAGTACAAGCTTTAGGACAAGCTTGTGCATTTATTACAGCTATACTGTTAGCACGTCATTTAGATATTAGTGATTATGGTTATTATATTTTTGGGGTTACTGTGGCTACTATATTAGCTGTTATTGCTACTATGGGGGCTGGAGGAATATTAGCTAGAACTTGGGGTAAATCTGATTTAGAAGGATTTGAGAGAAACAAAGAAACTTTCTTAGTACATAACTGGTACTTTAAAAGGGGTTTTGCATTTATTATTCTGGTAATAGTTATTATTGTTTTTTACAATCATCGTGAAAGTAATGATAATTATGTAGAAAACTTTGCACTTTTATTTGCTATTCCATTTTTTATGGCAAATATATTCCAATCATTTTTCGTAGCAAAACGAGTAGTAGTTGTTGCTAACTTGCTGCAACTTGGATTGAGAGTAATAATGCTGATTCTAACAGCATCTTTTATGTTTTTTTATATTTCAAATACAGCAATGCTTGTTGGTTGTATGATGATCTTTATGACTGTCTATATAACAACAGTATGGCTTTTACAAACATCAAAATATACCTTTGAAAGTCGAAAGCCAACAGGAAGTAATTTATCTTTTGCTTTTATGCAATGGGGACTTTTATTGTTGTCGCAAGTAGATATTATAATTCTTAAAGGCTTATCTATACCTGCAAATGTTGCATTGTATGGAGTAGCCTTACAGTTAGGAGCTCTTGTTAGTTTTGTTCTAAATGCTGTTAACTCAAATGTTTTATCACAAATTGCAGATGATTATAAAAATTGCTCAAAAGAAGAGTTTCAGATGAAAATAACTTCATATACTCGGATTATATTTATTTTGTCTATATTTGCTATAGTTGGACTTATAATATGTGGTTATCCAATTACTTTACTTTATGGAAAAGAGTATGTGGTTTCGTACTTTATATTCTGTATTTTAATGATTGGTCAGATTGTAAATGTTGTCTCAGGGTGTGTTGCTACAATTCTTAATATGGCAGGGTTTGAAAAAACTACATGCTTTGCTTTTTACACAGCTTTGATAATAAATATTGTATTTGGAGTTATTTTTACAATATATGGTGGTGTATATGGTTTAGCAATAGCATCTAGCTTATCAATGATATATTGGAATATACATCTTCTTTATAAAGTAGTTACAAAAATAGGTATTAATCCTACAATTTTTATATTTAGGTGAAGCTAATCAACAGAATTACTACTATCTTGGGCAGCATTATTTAACTTTTTTGAAATATCATTTACAGCAGAGTTGACTTTGTCTTTTGCTTTAGCGACATTCTCGTTTTTCATATTAGCTATTAAAATTATA
The DNA here is from genome assembly GCF_012224145.1 of Francisella sp. LA112445. Lineage (NCBI taxonomy): Bacteria > Pseudomonadati > Pseudomonadota > Gammaproteobacteria > Thiotrichales > Francisellaceae > Francisella > Francisella sp. LA112445. The sequence goes on along the minus strand of NZ_CP041030.1, from coordinate 1,471,557 downwards.
GAACCTACTAGTAGTAATAAAATAATAAGGGGTATATTTAATTTGCCTATTATTCTTTTTAGATGTTTTTTCATAGTAGTTTTACCATCTATTCTAATAACTTTAAACTAAAATGGAGCGGGTTTTGATGGTTCGCTTTTTCCATTTTCAAAGCCTTTTTTAAAGTCTTTAGCTTTGTTTTTTGTATCTGTGGCTGTTTTATCAAGAGACTCTGACGCCTGATTTGCTTTATTAACGATCGATTTTTTTGCTTTATCTGAGCTATTAATAACGGCTTTAGATGCATTAGAGAAATCTTGTTGGATATCTTTAGAGACATGCTCCATATAAGCTGCAGATTCGTGAGCCTTATTTCTCATAGCTACTTCAGCTTTATCAGCACCGCTAGATATATTGTTAGCTAATTTATAAGTACTATTTTTAGTTTCTTCTGCTGCTGATTTAACAGAATCTGAGCTCTTTTGATAATATTTTTGCATCGTTGCTTGACTGTCACTAACAGCGCTACCTAATTTTTTCCCTGCACTATATGATGAATTATCCTGTGATGGTGTTGCAGGTATATTATTTTGTGATGCATTTGCTATTAATGGAAATGCGGTAAGAGTTAAGCATAATAGTTTAATATATTTATTTTTCACAACTTCTCTCCTTGAAAAAGTTATTAACTCATTCCATTTGCTGCTTGCGCAACATTATTTGTATCTTGTCCATGTACTTCGTCATCAAATTTGTTAAGTTTAGCTTTTGCCTCTTCAGCTTGGATATCATCAGCTGTTTGACAAGTTTGGCATTGTTCACTTGATGTTGATGCGGTTGAATTACTTGTATAAACAGTTTGTTGATATGCTTGGGATAATAAGGGAAAACTCATTAAACCTAATACAACTAGAGATAAGTATTTGTTTCTCATTTCTACCTCACTTAATTTTAATCTCTCCAATATGAAAATTACCATAAAACTATTGGATTTGCTATATTTTAAAAAGGTTATATGCTACTAATACGCAAAGTTTATATATGATTATGTTATAATTCACGCAAGTTAATATTATAGATAAAACTCTCAATAATGATTTCAGAAGCTTCAAAAGAAGAGAAAAAATCAGCTAGAAGTTGGCTCAAAGAGGCAGCTCTACCAGCTAAAAGGTGGATTAAGTTAACAGTAATGATAGCATTCTTGAGTGGGATGTTGTTGATAGGACAATTGTATTTATTAGCACATATCTCTTATGATGCTTATTTACAAAAAGCGAGTTTAGGACAGCTAAGTAGCTATTTTATAATGATAGTCTTGATTGTTTTTATTAGAGCAGGTTTAAGCTGGCTAAGAGAGATAGTTAGTTATAAAGCAGCTGTTATTGTTAAAAAACAAGTTCGTGAAGACATTATAGAACATATCAATAAGTTAGGACCTATACAGCTAAGTAAAACATCAAACGCTAATATAATTAGTAGTGCAATGGAGCAGGTTGAGGGGTTGACAGGGTTCTTAACTAAGTTTCTACCGCAGATAACACTTTCAGGATTGATGCCTTTAGCTATATTAGTTTTTATATTTCCACAAAGTATAGTATGTGGAGTTATCTTGTTAATATGTGCGCCATTAATACCTCTTTTTATGATAATCGTTGGTTTAGGTGCAGAATCTGAGAATCAGAAGCATTTTAAAACTTTAGCTAGAATGAGTATGACTTTCTTAGATACTTTAAAAGGTCTTACAACCTTAAAGTTATTTAATAAAAGTAAATTACATAATCAAAAAATATATGAAGCTTCAGATAATTATAGAGTTAGAACAATGAAAGTTTTAAAAATAGCTTTTTTATCATCAGCTGTTTTAGAACTTTTTGCGGCGGCTTCTATTGCTATAGTAGCTATATATTTAGGTATGGGATTTATAAATGCTGGAGCTGATAATAATATTTGGTGGGCTCTGCATAATTTAAATCTTCAAGGAGCTTTGTTTATTCTTTTATTAGCTCCTGAGTTTTTTATGCCATTGAGAGAGCTAAGTACTCATTATCATGCAAAAGCTGAAGCTGTGGGTGCTGCTTTAGAAATAGCAAAGATTTTTGAGATGAAACCATCATCAGTTGAAAGAGATAATATTTTAAACGATAAAGTAGGCAGTATTTCTATACAAAATTTAACGGTTAAGTATGATGAGAAGGTAGCAATCAATAATATTTCTTTGGATATAAGAAATGGTGAAAAAATTGCATTAGTTGGAGCTAGTGGTGCTGGTAAAACCACTTTGATAAATACCCTACTTGGTTTTATTGAGTATCAAGGTAAGATTTTGATTAATAATGAAATTGATCTTAATAAAATAGAGGAAAAATCTTGGTTAAGAAATATTTCTTGGCTTGGACAAAATTCTTCTTTATTTAAAGGGTCTATTAAAGAAAATCTTTTATTAGCAAATTCAAATGCTACAGACGATGAGATTAATAAAGCAGTTGTCGATACTGATCTTAAAGATTTTATTGATTCTTTAGATAAAGGGCTTCTAACACAAATTGGTGAGCAAAATATAGGAATATCAGGAGGGCAAGCTCAAAGACTTGCTTTAGCTAGAGCATATTTAAAACCGCATGATATTTTAATTTTAGATGAACCTACAGCAAGTTTAGATAAAGTTAGTGAAGAGAAAATTATTAACTCATTAGTCCAGAACTGGCAGAATAAGACTGTTATTATGTTAACGCATAAACTAAGTTTTCTAGAATGTGTTGATAAAATAGTTGTTTTAAATGATGGCAAGATCTCTGAAGTTGGCACTTTTGATGAGTTAGTTAGTAATGAAAATAGTGACTTTTATCACTTCTATAAAAATGAGGTGACAGCATGAAAAATTTAATTCCATTTGTAAAACTATTCAAAAATCAAACTCAATGGATGTTGCTAGGCACATTATTAGCATGGTCTGCGATACTCATGGGTATTGGATTGATGTCATTGTCAGGTTGGTTTATCTCATATACTGGCTATTTAGCTACAACAACATATGCAATAGCAACATCATTTAATTATTTTTATCCAGCTGCTGGAGTGCGATCTTTTTCTTTAGGCAGAATTGTTAGTAGATATGGCGAGAGAGTTTTAACTCATGAGGCTACATTTAGAATCTTAACAGATGTACGTGTGTGGTTTTATGAAAAGCTTGAGCCTCTAGCACCATCACATTTATACAAATATAAAAGTGGTGATTTACTTACAAGATTAGTCAATGATATTGCCGCTTTAGATAATTTATATGTGCGTATCTTATCACCAACTGTAGTATTTATTTTAGCCTCAATAACTGTTGCTTTACTATTTTGTTTCTTTAGTTTTACTTTAGCGCTACTAACATTTATAGCTTTGCTATTTATAGGCTTTATCATTCCTTTATTTAGTAGTCTACTAGCTATGAAAAAGTCATATAATCTTAATAGTATTAGTGCAGAGCTAAAAACTGATATTACAGAGCATGTAAACTCTCTTGCTGAATTGAGGATTTTTGATTTAGAAGGTAAACATTTTGAGAAAATTAGACAGCAAAATTCAAACTTACTTAAGCAAGAAGAGAAAATTAGCATAATAAGTGGCTTAGGTAGTGCCTTAATGACTTTAGCATTAGGTTTAACTGTTGTTATGGTAAGTATATTTGCTGTTAAATTAACTCAACAAGGGTACATCAATGGTGCTTTTATCGCTTTAATATTTCTTGCAGTTATGGCAGTCTTCGAATCGATAGTACCATTGCCTTTAGCATATCAATATTTAGGTAAAACATTATCAGCATCAAAAAGGATTTTAAATATTACTGATGCAAAGCCTGATGTAGTATTTCCTGAAAATAGATTGGATATTAATAAATCTAATATTAGCTTTAAAAATGTCTGTTTTGGTTATACAACAGAACAACTTGTATTAAAAGATTTTTCATTAGAAATTCAAGCGAATGAAAAAATTGCTCTTTTTGCTCCAACTGGCAGAGGTAAATCAACAGTAATTAACTTATTAGCTAGATTTTGGGATATAAACAGTGGTGAAATTTTTATTGGGGATAAGGATATTAAAGAGTTTAGCGAAGAGCAGCTAAGAGAACAAATGACTATTATAAATCAGTCTCCGCATATTTTTAATACAACTATTAGAGAAAATCTATTGCTTGCTAAATCAGATGCTACAGATGAAGAGCTTAGCCTTGTTTTAGAAAAAGTTCAATTAAAAACATATCTAGAGTCGCTACCAAGAGGTTTAGATACTTGGACAGGTGAGTTAGGTAAACACCTTTCTGGAGGGCAGCAAAAACGTCTTGCTCTTGCTAGAGCTTTTTTACAGGATAAGCCTATTTTGATTTTAGATGAGCCAACAGAAGGTCTTGATAAAGAAACTGAAAAATTAGTATTTAAAAACTTACAAGAGCTTATGATCGACAAGACAGTTATATTTATTACACATAATGCTAAGCTTTTAGATAGCTTTGATAGAGTTATAAAGTTTTAAGCTGTAAAAACTTGTATTTTGGTTAAACGAAATATACAATGTTGCAATTTTTTTCGAGATTATCTTTTTTTCAAAATTAGGTTAATTATTATACAGAAATTGTCGCGGGATATCTATACTATTTTTCTTTTTGAAAAAACTTTATGGTTCATGGTTTTTTAGTTTAATAAACTGAACATGAAAAAACTTTGTTTTAATCATAAGGAGATAAAATCGTGAGGAAAATAATAAAGATAGGTGCGTTAAGTCTAACGGTAGCATCGACCTGCTTAGCAGCATCAAATGTCCAAATCCCATCATCAAATAATAGTAAGCTTAACGATAAGCCGAATGTTGTTATTTTTGTGTGGGATGGTTTACGACCGGATTCTGTATCGCCAAATATAACACCTAATTTATACAACCTTACACAAAAAGGTGTTTGGTTTAATGATAATCACTCTAGCTATCCAACATTTACAATGATGAATGCTTCAAGTTTTGCTACAGGTGATTTTGCTGGAAAAACAGGGTTTTATGGTAATACTCTATGGCAACCAAAAGCAAAAGGTATTGATTCTGCTGACCATCAAGTTAATTTTAAAGCACCTGTATTTACAGAGGATTATAAAATACTACAAGATTTAAATAGTGTTCCAGAGGAGCCTTTGCTAGAAGTCACAACATTATTTCAACAAGCTCAGAAAAACGGTATGAAAACTGCAGCTGTTGGTAAGTCAGGTGCCGCTTTTATGCAAGATCATGACTCTGGAGGAGTTATTTTTGATGAAAAGCATGTATATCCAGAAACTTTTGCAAAATATCTAAAAGATAAGGGATATATCTTACCTTATGATACAAGATATGCTTATAAAGATTTTAATTTAAAAGAGAATGCAAATCCTACTGGATATGGTAAAGTAGCAACACTAAAAGATGGTGTAACATCAGATCCAGTTGCTGGAATTACTTCACCGTATACTAAAGATAATACATATCTTATGAAAAGCTACTTAAATGAGGTAATGCCATATGCTAAACCACAATTAAGTGTTGTATGGTTACGCAATCCTGATACTACGGAGCATAATTATGGTGTTGGGTCTGCTGCATATTATGATGCTCTAAAAAATCAAGATTATTTATTAGGATTATTGGTTGATAAATTAAAGAAAGAGCATTTATGGGAAAAAACAGATCTGATTGTTGTTTCAGATCATGCTCATAGTAACGTATCGGCTTCATTAAGAGATTTTCCTCTAAGAGATATAAATGAAAAGACTAAAACTGTTGGAGCTATCAATGAAATCAATGGATATTCTGTATCTGGTGATTTTAGACCTGCAGATTTATTAACAAGAGCCGGATTTCAAGCATTTGATGGCGAAGGTTGTCAGTATGATCCTGTTTTATCAGGTATTACAAAAGATGGTAAACATGTATATCCAACAAAGTATGATACGACAGGTAAAGTATGTGGAGGAAGTGTAAAAGAGTCTGATACTAATGGTCATAGACATGCGGATCTAGGAATCAAATATACAACTCCATCGTACAAGATTCCTAATAAGCTTCCTAAGAATAGTGTAATCGTAGCAGCGAATGGAGGAAGTACATATTTATATGTTCCTAGTCATAATAAGTCACTAATAGAGAAGCTAGTCAAGTTTTTACAATCAAGGCAAGAGTTTGGCGTGATTTTTATTGATGGCAAGCGTTATGGTGATATTCCTGGAACTTTCCCTTTAAGCTTAGTTCATTTAGAGAATAAATCAAAAAGAAATCCTGATATTATCGTAGGCAGTAACTTCAATTCTTTTGCTAGAGTTAAAGGCTACGTAGGAACAGAATTTAATAGTGATGGTAGTGATAGAGGTATGCATGGATCATTTAGTCCTATAGATGTACATAATACTTTGGTTGCATATGGACCAAGTTTTAAATCAAAATTTACAGATGAGATGCCAACAGGCAACGTTGATTTAGCACCTACTATCGCATATATTTTAGGTTTATCTTTGCCTCATACTGATGGTAGAGTCTTATATGAAGCGTTAAAAGGGCAAAAAGTTAACTATACTATTAAACCTTATCAATTAAGCACAAAAACTGTGGATAATCTAAAAATTCAGAGTGCAGAAAATCCAGATGGTAAAGTTATAGTTCCTGATGAGTCTAAATATAAGGCCGAGATATCCATTAAGGAGCTAAATACAGGTAAGAAAGTATATAATTATTTTGATCAAGCTAAAACAACTAGATTTGAGTAGTTTTGAAAAAGTCAATAGCTTTATTTAAAACAATTTTATTTTTGATAAAGCTATATTTTTAGGTTGATTTTATTGTTATATTAAGCAGGAAAAAAGGTAAATAAACAAATATTAAGGGATAGTCGTGGGGAAAGAAGAAAAATCTGAAGAAGCCAGTTTTAAGTCAAAAATTAAGAAAAAGTCAGTTCAACAATATTTAGATGAAGAACCAGTATGGCCGGATGGAACCAAAGTTAATCTTATTCCTCTTTCTAGCATGCAGTGGTTTATTTGGCTACTAGCTACAGCAGGTAAATTCTTTGAAGGAATGATTGTCTTTATGACAGGTATTGCTTTACATCTAATCGCTTATGATTTTCAACTTAGTAATATGCAAAAAGGTATGATAGGTTCAGCAACTTTAGTTGGGATACTTATTGGAGCATCTTTGCTTGGAAGCCTATCTGATAAATATGGTAGGAAAAATATGTTCATTATTGAGATGATTATATTTTTAATATGCATAATAGGTGTTTGTCTATCTAGTAGTTTTATAGCCTTATTTATAATGTTGCTGATTGCAGGTATTGCCCTAGGTTGTGACTACCCAACAGCTCATTTAATGATCTCAGAGACTATTCCAAGTAGAAATAGAGGGAAGCTGGTTTTAGGAGCATTTGCTTTTCAAGCAGTTGGAGCTCTTGTAGGTACCCTTATAGGTTGGCTTGTTTTAGTCGAAATGCCATCGGTTAATGCATGGAAGGTTATGTATTCGATTGCTATTATTCCGGCTATTCTAGTAGTTGTTGGGAGATTCTTTATTCCTAAAAGTCCACATTTCTTAGTGACGAAAGGTGAATACAAAAAAGCTGAAAGAGCTCTAGGTTCTCTATTAAACAGACGACCAAGATATCCTAAAGTTATTAGAATCAAGAAAAAAGACCCTAATGCAGTTACAGAGATAGAAAGAGGAAGTTCATATAAATCATTATTTACAAAATATAGAAAGCAAACGATTTTTGCATCACTACCATGGTTTATTCAAGATCTAGGAACTTATGGTATAGGGGTATTTTTACCGTTAATATTAACAGTGACAATAGGCTCAAAAGTAGATGTTAAAACTGTAAATGATGTTATTAATAATGAGATATTAGCTGCGAAAGGTTCAGCATTTATTGATGTATTTTTCTTTTTAGGAATTGTTTTTGCGATATTTCTGTCTGATTACCTAGGTAGAGTGAAATTACAAATATTTGGCTTTATAGGTTGTGCAGTAGGTTTAGCTGTTGCTATGGCAGGACATATGACGGATAACAATATTATACTAATATTCTTAGGGTTCATCATCTTCCAGTTTATGACAAATATTGGACCAAATGCGCAAACATATGTAATAGCTGGAGAAGTATTTCCTACACATGCTAGAGGTAAGGGTGCCGGCTTTGCAGCATCTTTTGCAAAGATTGGAGCTATAATAGCCGCATTTTTATTTCCTATATTAATATCTGTTATTGGAGTTGATATGTTGCTTGTAATATTAGTAATTACTTCTATTTTAGGAGCTATAGTAACTAAAAAATTTGGTATTGAAACTAAGGGTATTGATTTAGAAACTGTCTAAAGTGAAAATGCTCAATAATTTAACTCTTTTCTTAATTTATTTATATCTAATTGACCTTGCCATTTAGATATAATTATTGTTCCTATTGAGTTACCTATCATATTTGTAATTGCTCTGCCTTCAGACATAAATCTATCTATCCCTAAGATAATTACAATTCCAGCTACAGGTACAACCCCAAGAGCACTAAGAGTACTTGCTAGTATTATAAATCCACTACCTGTAACTCCAGCAGCGCCTTTTGAGCTAATTACCATGATTAGAAGCATAAATATCTGCTGACCTAATGTAAGGTCAATGCCAAGTGCCTGAGCTATAAATATCGCGGCTAATGATAAATATATAGCTGTACCATCAAGATTAAATGAATAACCTGTTGGTATTACTAGACCAACAACTGATTTATTACATCCTAAATTCTCTAGTTTTTCCATAAGGTTGGGTAATACAGTTTCAGATGAAGATGTTCCCAAAACAATAAATATTTCAGTTTTGATATAGGCCAATAGTTTAAAAATACTAATTCCACAATATAGTCTAAGTATGGCTCCTAGAAAGACAATTAAAAATAAAAAACAAGTAACATAAAAGCATAGTAATAAGCCAAGTAAGCCTAACAATGTATCAGCACCATATGTGCCGATGGTATATCCAATAGCTGCACAAGCGGCAATTGGGGAGTAATGCATAATAACGTGAATAATCTTAAAAAAGACTTTTGACAGACTCTGGATGGCATCGAGTATAGGTTTGCTTTCATCTCCATATAATACTAGTCCAACAGCAAATAATATTGAAACAAAAAGAACTTGTAAAATATCACCATCAGTAAAAGCACCAGCAAATGTATGAGGGATAATGTTCATAAAAAAATCTTGGATATTTTCAACATGCTCAACATTTCCCATATATGATTTTGCAGCGCTTGCATCTAAAGAGTTCGGGTCAATATTCATACCAAATCCTGGATGAAGTAGATTAGCTGTAACCATACCAATAATTAGAGCAACTATAGTCATAGCAAAAAAGTAAAGTAGGGCTATTCCACCAATCTTACCTACTGTCTTAAGATCCTTCATTGCGGCAATACCTGAAACTAAGGTTAAGAATATTATAGGCGCAATCATAAGCTTAATAAGCTTAACAAAAACATCGGCAAAAGGTTTTAGAGATGTTGCAATATTCGGTGTGAATATACCAAGCAAAACCCCTATCAATATTCCTAATAATACTTGGGCATAAAGGTGTCGAAATATCTTCATATTCTTTTATTAATATATCTGAACTAATTAGACTATATATGAAGTATTTGTACTATGTAAATCAAAAATATACTAAAAACAGTAAAATAATCTTATCATCGGTATAAGTTTTGTTAAGAGTAAAAATTATTTTAAACAAGTAACTTTAAGATAAAACAAAGCTATCAGGTAGAAGCTTTTCAATATCTGTTTCTCTAATATCTGATTGATCTAAATTTGATAAAATAATGGGGCAATCTTTAGACATTAGTTCAGCTATCACTTGACGACAAACTCCACAAGGAGTCGAGGCTCTTGGCGTATCTGTTACAACAGCTATCATAGAGATATCATTTTTAGTGTAACCTTGACTATATGCACTAAATAATGCTGAACGTTCAGCACAGTTTGATGGACCATAGGCACAATTTTCAATATTTGCACCTAAAATTATTTCACCATTTTTCATAAGTAAAGCAGATCCTACTTTGAAATTTGAATATGGAGCATACGCATTATGAAATGCTTCTATTGCTTTTGAAACGAGTTTAAGTTTATCTTCTTGTTTAATCATTTGTCTATCTTTTGCCAAAAAGGACGTTTAGTTTACACTATTTTTATTGAATATTACAAGATTGTAAAGTTTATTTAGATGTTTGTTTATACGGCAATAAAGCTATTCTTTGAGTTTTAGTTGATAATTTCAATTTGATAAATATACACTGTGACTATATTTTACTACAAGATATTCTTGTTAAATATTCGAGATACTTTAATATAAAATCGCCATTTTTATGTATATAATATTGGGTATTTTCTTATAGAAATATATAAATTTATAAATGACAAAAATTCAATATGCTAATTTTGCGACAATAGAAAACTTCTTACTATGTGAAACTCCTGATCAGTGGGTGAAGAGTGCCTTAGATAATATTGAACTGATGCTTATAGATCATGCTCACTGTGAGATGAAGGCGGCTTCATCAGCAATGACATATATTTATCGACATCCTGATAAGCATGACTTAGTGACAAGAATGTCAAAGATAGCTAGAGAAGAACTTGTGCACTTTGAGCAAGTAATGCGCATTTTAAAAAAACGCAATATTGAATATAAGGCTATTTCAGCATCAAGATATGCTAGTCAACTTATAAAAGCAGCTCGTACAGATAAAGAGGGACGATTTATAGATGCGTTAATAATAGGAGCATATATTGAAGCTAGATCTTGCGAAAGATTTGCAAAAATCGCGCCATTTCTAGATCAAGATTTACAGAAGTTTTATAATGGGTTACTAGAGTCTGAAAAAAGGCATTTTACTATTTATCTAACTTTTGCTGAGAAGTATTCATCAAAAGATATAGGTAAAGATATAAAAAGAATAGGTGAGATAGAAAAAGAACTTATATTATCTCCAGATAATGAATTTCGCTTTCATAGTGGTATCTAAAATATATCTTTAAAAGAAACTTCTCGCCAACCTTTATTATCTTCTAAATTCAGATATAGTTTTTTCGTCTTAGTATCATAGATTATTTGGTAAATTGTATATGGATTTTTGGCCCCACCATTTTTTATGTCAGTATTCATTATTTTTTTAGCTGTAGGAATATCAATGTTTTGATAACTATCTATAAGTTTTGTAAGATTGATCCTTCTTGTTATACTCGAGCCCATAGTTTTCTTATTTGGCTTTGGTACTAAGTCTCCCCATTTAGGGCTTAAGAAGTTATTAGTAACAACAAAGTTCGAATGTGGATGTATATTATCCTTTTTATGCCCCTTAGTAGAAGAGTATTCATAAGAGATTGCTTTGTTATTATTTCCAGCATTAATTATTAATGAGAAATCAGATTGAGCTGCTTTTAGTTTGTTATTTAGTTGCTCTATATTTTTAGAGGTTCTTAACATATTAAGCATTTGTATAAGCATAGTTTCATTATTTGAATTTACAGAAGAACCACCAGATAAAAAGCCATTGTTTAATTCTATAAATACACCTTTATTATTTAAACAAGACGGACAATATAGTTGTCCCGGCATCGCGATAATGGCTACAGGATATCCTTTGCTAAAATTAAAAGTTGTAATGCTCAAAAATTTGCTTATTTTATTAAAAGGTTTAGAGTAGTCATAATCTCTAAGAATTATTCTACTACCTGAATAGCTATTTTTTTGTGAAATAGAAGCAAATGCACAACCACTTTTTAATTTTGGTTTAGCTGTTTTGATAGCAACAAGGGTTTCCATGCCATTAAGTATTATTTCATCATTTAGGCTTATCTTAGCTCCTTTCGCAGCACCTTTAATCATAGACTTATAATTATTAGGAAACCTATGGTAAAGCTCACTTGCTTGTTTAAGCAAATCATTATATGTTAGGCCTTTTTGCTTTATATAATAGTCTTTAATGATCTTTAAAGACTTTAGCATCTGTGGACGCATTTGCTGACCATATTCTTTTCCCATCTCATAATTAGAGCCTTTTAAAATATTAATAGGAATACCATTAACTATTTTTTGTTCGGCAATTAAAGAGCAAGGGATGATTAGAATAATTAATAATAGGCTTTTAATAAGTTTCATAATTTATTTATATTTTGTTATTAAATAATAGGTAATTTCCATTTATAAACTATAGACATTATTCTTATAGTTAATCCAATACCTATTATTATCGCAGCACTTATGTATAAGTTTATATTTAGATATATGAAGATGATATTCATTCCACCAACTATACCAGCCACAGAAGCATATAGTTCAGATGTAAATGCAACTGGAATATCATTACAAATCATATCGCGCATAATTCCTCCAGCCACACCATTAAGAATCGCAATAACAATACCAACGATAAATACGCTAAGAAAGTGCATTGCAAAAACAGTAGTACATATATGATAAGCTATGCTACTACCAATATATGCAAAAGCAATAAGACCTATTGAGTCTAGTATCAGAAATATTTTATAAAATTTATTTATATATTTCTGTGTAAAAATAGCAATTATTGAGAAAAATAAGCAAATAACGATGTAGTGAGGATGTAGCATAATAGTTACAGGTAAATTACCTAATAGCACATCTCTTACTACACCACCACCTAGAGCAGTTGTTAAGGCAATAGCAACGACACCAAAGGCATCCATATTTCTTCTTGATGAGGATATAACCCCAGTCATACTTTCAGCGATTATTCCTAAAAGAAACATTATGGTAAAAATTAGTGGTCCTGTAATACCAATATGGTACATCGCTATCTCCAATAGCTTATCGATGGCTATATTTTAGAGATTATTTTTTAAAATTAAATCTTTTTTATGATTAGTTTTGCACAAATATTAGAAGTACTTTTTTCTTTTAGAATATCAAAGTTATCTAGTGAGTATTTTGCATCTTTTTCAGTTTCAATATATACGATAGAACCTGGAGGAATAAGCTTGTTTTCTAGTATTGAGTTTAGTGCTTTAGGAACTATATTCTTATTGAAAGGAGGGTCAAGAAATATAATTATTTGAGAGCCTTTAATATCTAGTTTTGCAAGTGCTTTTATACTATCTGTTTTAGATATTTCAAAGTTCAATATATCAAGCGTTTTTAGATTATCTTTAATTTGCTGTAAAGCTTTGAAATTAAGCTCATAAAATATAGCTTTCGCAGCTCCTCGTGATAAGCTTTCGATACCTAAGCTACCACTGCCAGCAAAAGCATCAATACAGATACTATCGTGTATATAAGGAGTAAGCCAGTTGAATATAGTTTCTTTGAGCTGATCAGAAGTAGGGCGTAAGCCATTTATACTAGGAAATTTAAGTCTACGGTTTTTATATTTTCCAGAAATTACACGAATAGTGTTTGTTTTCACTGTTAAACATCTCCAACCATTACAGTTATAAATTTATTTTGTTGAATTTGTAAGAATGAGTCATGTATTTGCTGAGCTGTTACATTTTTGATATTTTCAACATAGGTATCAAAGAAGTTTATAGAGAGATCTTTGTTTGCTATAGATGATAACATATTTAACTTTGAGCTATTCTTTACAGAGCTAAGTAGGTGAGTACCTTCAATATGTTTTTTAGAGTTTTCTAGAGTTTGATTATCGACTATATTTTTGATGAAGTTATTATAAACATCATTGATAGTCTCTAGTGCGAGTTTAGGGTTACTAGTTTGAGCTGATATTACAAAGCTACCATAATCAGGATTAAGATTTGCATTACTGCCAATATTATAAACTAGTCCAAGCTCTTCGCGTACTTTGTTAAATAGCAGAGAATTTAAACCACCACCACCAAGTATTTCATTACCAAGTTTTATTGGGAAATATAAAGGATCATTTATATCTAGTAATAATTGATGTCCCATCAAGATAGATGTTTGCTTACTATCAAAAGTTTTCTTAATAGTTTTTGTATCATTTGCTTTTTGTTCGAATGATAGAGTATTTTTAACACCTTTAGGCAATGAGTTTAGAATTTGTTGAGAAATATCTTTTGCTTGATCCGTTTTGATAGCTCCAACGATACATATATTAGAATTATTTGCACAAATGTATTCGTTAAAGAAGTCTTTTATATCTTCAATACTTATATTCTTAACACTACTTTCATAGCCAATAACTGGATGACTATAAGGGTTATTCGCAAAAATATTTTTTGAGAACTCTAAAGATGCTAGATAATTAGGTTGTTGATTTAGGTAGTTAATATGAGTTAAGGTTTGGATCTTTTCTCTATCTAATATACCTTGATCAAAATCAGGAGTTGTAAATATTTCATTAAGGATCTTGATAGTTTTATCAATAATTTCACTATCATTTAGTAAGCGAATTTTGATATTAAAGAATTCTTTAGTAGTTTCAGCATGTATTGATACACCAATATCTGTGATCTTATTTATAAGCTCTTGTTCACTAGAGATCTGAGTCTTCGTTGCAAACATGCTTACAGCAAGATCAGCTAGACCATTCAAATTACCATCAAATGCTGAGCCAGCTCTAAAGTTTAGCTGTATATCGAGCATTGGTAGGCTATGTGATTCTTGAAAATATATTAGTGTGTTATCTATATTAAATTTTTCGGTCATTGTTTAATCTCTTAGTAAGTGTAAGGATGTAAGATTTTCTTTGTTAAAATATTTATTGAGAACGCGATTTACATCTTCAACAGTCACATCATAAAGCTTTTCTAAATATTTATAGTAATCAACATCAAGATTTATACTAGCTAGTGAACCAATAAGATTTGCTTGAGTTTCTAGAGAATCCATAGCAAAGACCTTATCTGCTTTAATAGTCACTTTAGCTCGATTTAATTGCTCTTGAGAGATACCTACTACTTTTAAATAATCTATAGTTTTTTCTATCTTTTCTTGGATATTCTCTAAATCTTGATCATGATTAGCTATAGCTGTGATAATAAATATATCTTCCCCTTTAATAAACGGTGAGTATTCACTATCTATATGGCAACATAAGTTTTCTTCACGTACTAGCTTTTGTTGCAATATTGCAGCATCAGCACTCCCAAGAATATTATTTAGAACCATAAGTGCAAAGGGATCGTTTCTTTCATAGTCAGTAGTTAGAGAAGGTGTTATATAGCCTAATATTGCAGCATCAGTATCATTTGGTGATTTTTTAATTTGAGAATGCCTGTAGCCAAAGTTTATTAAGCTAGATTCTTTGCTATGATTTTTAAGGTTTGATTTAGGGATGTTACCAAAATAGTCTTTTGCCATTGCAATAGCTGATTTCTCATCTATGTCACCAACTAAAACAATGCTTGAGTTATTTGGAGCATAATGCTGTTGATACCAGTCTTTGAGATTACTAAGAGTATAGTTTTCAATATCTTCTCGCCAACCAATAATAGGTGTATGGCGCGAATTATTTTGATAAGCAAGTTTCATAAACTGCTCAAAAGCATAACTAAAAGCTTTATCATCAACACGTAGATTACGCTCTTCTAAGACAACTTTTCTTTCTGGAGCAAACTCATTCTCATCAAATAGTAAATTTGCCATACGTGAAGACTCTATAGATAAACTAAGCTCAAGATTTTTTGTATGCCAAAATTGATAATAAGCTGTATAGTCAAAGCTTGTGAAAGCATTTTGGATGCCACCGTTATTTTCTACAATGCTATTTAAATCATCTTTTGAATACTTATCAGTACCTTTGAACATCATATGTTCTAACATATGAGATATACCAGTAAGTTTTTGAGGTTCATATGTAGAGCCAACTTTGTACCATATTTGTGATAAAACTACGGGCGCTCGAGAGTCTTTTTTTATGTATATATTTAAATCGTTATCTAGTGAATATTTTGATATGTTCATATGTTAATTAAGTTTCTTTTGACCTTATGAATAAATAAATTAGTAATATTAAAGCAACTACTGTTGGACCTGCAGCTCCAAATATTGGTGGAATATGCATGATTAAAGCAATAGGTCCAAAAATCTGATTTATAATAAAAAATGCAAAACCAAATAATGCACCAAGGATTAGCTTTATTATTAAAGTCGAAGATCTTGTTGAACCAATACTTAAAGGTACTGATAATAGAATTAGAACCATTAGTGATATTGGTTGGAAGATTTCTTGCCAGAATTTTAAAGCTATTGCAGTATCGTTGGTTTGACCGCGGGAAAACATATACATACTTAGCTGAGTAAAGTTTAAATAGTTATCATCATTAATAGTGATTACTTGAGCTACTGATATTGGGATAGGGTTTGACCAGTTTGTTTTATTAATACCACTTTCTACATTTATATGTTTTTGCCCATCTTTAGTTGGGAATGTTATTGTACTTATGTTATACACATCTGCTACAGTGTCATTTGTATATTTAGCTGTTTGGGCATAACGAATTTGTTTAACTTTGTTGTCTTCAACAATAAACTTTCTTATACCATGAGCTTTCTTTTCTTGAGGATTAATGTTAGCAATATTCATTAAACCATCTTTAGTTTTAAACCATAGGTCATGAGTGTTGTATGCAACAGTGTTTGTATCTGATATTTTTTGTAGTACGGGTGCTATATACCCACCAAAAACCATTGTAACTAACGAACCAATTACACCAACTAAAACCACTCCCTTTGCTATTTGAAATGTTGAGCGTCCAGATGCTCTAAGGATAATTATTTCAGAATGGTTAGCAAGTAAACTAAGCCCCATAAGGGCACCAACCATAGCACATGCAGGTAGCAGTGTATAAAGTATTCCAGGTAGTTGATAAAAAGTATTAATAATTAGCTCAAAGTTACTTGCATTACCATTGTTATTACTTACTTGGGCAAGGTAGGTAAAGATGAAAAAAAGAATACAAAATATTATTGTAACTATTAGAAAGCTACCAAACACAGTTTTAAAAATATAACGATCTATACGATTTAATAACATTATTTATCCTTTCCTAGACGATCCATTTTGTTTTCTAATAGCTCTAACAGCAAATATTACAAATACTATATGAGGTAGCCATACTCCTATCCATACAGGTATCGATCCATTAGTCATACAGGTATTAATAAACATATTTGTACATAGGTATATAGCTAGCACTATAACAGCAGGTAGTAATTTAGCATATTTATTTTGTCTTGGTCTTAAGCGACAAAGAGCAAGAGCAATTAATGATGCTACTAGTACCGCTAGGGAGTTATTTATTCGTGAGAAAAACTCGCCCTCACATGCAGTTCCAATGTCCTTATTGTCAAAGTTCTCTATTAGAGAGTGCATATAGTATCTATCAACTCGGGTATGGTTGAAATCTCTGATGGTATTGTCATAAATTGTATAAATAGCTTTATCTGCCTTACCATAACTTGATTCAAAGTTTTGTGGATTTCTCGTATAGATGTTTACATTTTTAAAATCAACATAGGCAGCTTTGCTGTTAGAGTCAATTTCTGCATTTGGGGCTGTTATAACTTTATATTCATTTTCTTTTGGATCTTTTTGGTATAAAAATACATTGCGCAGATTATTACCAGACTTGTCTTTTATATACAGTACTCGACCACCTGGAATTTTTAGAATTTTATCATCAGTAACGGATGATAATAATGCTTGTGCTGACAATGATGATTGATAAATGTCAGAAGTTTGCTTTGAAAGAGGCGTGAGATACATTGTTGTAATAAGAGTTATAATAGTTAAAACTACAGCCGGTTTAAGAGTGTTTTTAACTATTTCCATCCATGTTACACCGCCAGCAAGAGTTACAAACATTTCATTGTTTGAGAAATATTTACCAAAACAAATAATAATAGCTAGGAACATTGCTATCGGAGCTATTAAACTTACGTTTTCTGGAAGAGTTAGAATTACAAATTTTATTATAGAATCTATTCCTAATCCTCTTGAATAAGCTTCATGGAAAAGCCTAATAAGAAGGTTAGCAGATACTATAGATATTATAAATAAAGTTATAGATGTGAAT
Organism: Francisella sp. LA112445; assembly: GCF_012224145.1. Lineage (NCBI taxonomy): Bacteria > Pseudomonadati > Pseudomonadota > Gammaproteobacteria > Thiotrichales > Francisellaceae > Francisella > Francisella sp. LA112445. The sequence continues at coordinate 1,453,501 of NZ_CP041030.1, read as the reverse complement.
GTGTTGACTATATCTCTATTGTAGTATTTTTCTAGAATCAATGTTTGGCTCTATATTATAATAAAAAATTAAACTAACACTAATTTTATATTTTTTATTAACAAAAGTCAGTAGTTAACAATTGCCTGCACTAAATTTTAATGTTTTAGTCATACTTTTTTGTTATTATGTTTTTAAAATTTGTTCTAAAATTTAATAAATGGAGCTTAAATGAAACTAGTAGTAAATAGTCAGGCTACAATGCCTGCTCAAATAATAGTTGTAGCGCAAGAAAACTTACAAAAACTTATTAATGAAACAGAATGTCCAAACTCTAAATCCTTATTAGATAGAAAAGTTTTTAAAGCAAAATCTGCAGAGGTTTTGCCATTACTGCATGCAGATAAAACAGTTATTCTTTTAGGTCTTGGTTTAAGACAAGATTTTATCTCTTCAGAGTATGATAAAGTAATATCAAAAGCTGCTGAGGAGCTAAAAAAACTAGATATTAAAGAAGTTTCTGTAAATATTGACTATGCATTTGATGGTGGCGATGCTAAGCAGTTTACATTAGATACAGTTAGGGCTCTTATATCTGAGACTTATGTTTTCGATCAGTTAAAATCAAAGAAACAAAATTATTCTTTAGAGGCGATAGAATTAGTCTACTCTGGTGATCAAGATATTGATGAGGCCGCTAAAATTGGTTCAGCTATTGCATGTGGTCAGAATTATGCAAAAGATTTGCAAAACTTACCGGCAAATATTTGTAATACAGACTATATGCTAAACGAAGCTAGAGAGCTTACATCTAAATATGAAGCATTCAATCTAGACTATTTAGATCAAGATGCTATGGCTGAGCTAGGTATGGGTTGTGCTTTAGCAGTTGGTAGAGGTTCTGATATGTCTAACTATACAGTTTGTATGGAGTATAATGGTGGCGATGAAGGCCAGGCTCCTATAGTTCTAGTTGGTAAAGGCTTAGTATTTGATAATGGTGGTATCTGTGTTAAGCCTGCAGCAGGTATGGATACTATGAAAATGGATATGGGCGGTGCAGCAGCTGTTATGGGTATCATGAAAGCTGTAGCGATGCTAAATTTACCTATTAACGTGGTTGGTGTAATGGGACTTGCTGAGAATGCGATTGATGCAAGATCATATAGACCTGGTGATGTACTTAAAAGTATGAAAGGTATAACAGTTGAAGTAAGTAATACTGATGCTGAAGGTCGATTAGTATTATGTGATACTCTGACTTATATAGGTAAATATAAGCCAAAAACTGTTATAAATATGGCTACTTTAACAGGAGCAATGATAATCGCTTTAGGAGATGCTTTTTCTGGTCTAATGGCAAATAGTGATAAGTTAGCAAATAGCTTACAACAAGCAGCTAAAGCCTCAAGTGATCTTGTTTGGAGATTACCACTTCATAAACCTTACCTTAAAAAACTAGATAGTAAAGTTGCTGATATTGATAACTCTAATCGTGATAGATCAGCAGGTTCAATATGTGCTGGATTATTCTTATCAAAATTTACAGAAGATTATGAGTGGGCACATCTTGATATAGCAGGATCAGCTATGGGTGATTTCTCTAACTGTAAAGCAAGTGGTAGACCAGTACCTTTGCTAGTGCATTATCTATTATCTCAATCAAAATAAGCTTTAACTTTCTCTTCATTACTAAATGCTTTGGTAAAAAAATTATTTAGTTTCCTCTAGTATATTTTTTCTTATGTGATAGAATACGACTGTAATTAAATTCAAACTCTAGACTTTAATTACGGAGATCGATAATGTTAAGAATTACTCAAGAAGCAATCACTTTTGATGATGTATTGCTATCACCTAGATATTCAAATGTATTACCACATCAGGTAGATTTGAAAACAAATATTACTAGAGATATTCAGTTAAATATTCCTTTAGTATCAGCAGCAATGGACACAGTTACAGAGTCTCGCCTAGCTATTTCTATAGCTCAAGAAGGTGGTATAGGTATTATTCACAAGAATATGTCTATAGAAGCTCAAGCTCAGGAAGTTAAAAAAGTAAAAAGATTTGAGAATGGTATGGTAATAGATCCTATCACTGTTAAGCCAGAAAGCTCAATTAAAGAAATAATGCAATTAGCAAGAGAGCATAACTTCTCTGGTTTCCCTGTTGTAGATCAAAATAATCATATAGTAGGAATTGTTACAAAACGTGATTTTAGGTTTGCTAAAGATTTAGATGAGCCAGTTAGTTCTATAATGACTACTAAAGAGAAGCTTGTTACAGTTGCTGAAAATGCGTCTCAAGGATCTATCAAAAAAAGCTTACATGAGCATAAGATAGAGAAGCTTTTAGTTGTAGATAATAAAGGTGAACTTGTTGGTTTGATCACAACTAAAGATATTGAGAGATCTCAAAATAAGCCAAATGCTTGTAAAGATTCTTTAGGTCGTTTAAGAGTTGGTGCTGCAGTAGGAACAGCTGAAAATACTAAAGAACGAGTTACGGCTTTAGCGGCTGAAGGTGTTGATATTATCGTTGTAGATACTGCTCATGGCCATTCACAAGGTGTACTTGATATGGTTAAATGGGTAAAAGATACTTATCCTAATATTCAAGTTATCGGTGGAAATATTGCTACAGCTGAAGCGGCTAGAGACTTAGTTAAGGCTGGTGCTGATGCTGTTAAGGTTGGTATAGGTCCTGGTTCTATCTGTACAACAAGAATTGTTGCAGGTGTTGGAGTGCCACAAATTTCAGCTATATCTAACGTTGCAGAAGCCTTAGAAGGTACAGGAGTTCCTGTTATTGCAGATGGTGGGATTAGATTCTCAGGTGATATTGCAAAAGCTATTGTTGCAGGAGCATCTGTTGTTATGATAGGTGGACTTTTTGCTGGTACAGAAGAGTCTCCTGGCGAGGTTGAGCTTTTCCAAGGTCGTTCGTATAAGTCATATCGTGGTATGGGATCTCTTGGGGCTATGGAGCAAGGATCTTCTGATAGATATTTCCAAAGTAATACAGAGTCTAAGAAATTTGTCCCAGAAGGTGTTGAAGGAAGAGTTCCTTATAAAGGTCTACTTTCTGCGGTTATTCACCAGTTAATAGGTGGGCTAAAATCTAGTATGGGCTATACTGGTTCAAAAGATATCCAAACAATGCGCACTCAGCCAACATTTGTTCAGATTACAGGTGCAGGATTTAATGAATCTCATGTTCATAATGTGACTATTACAAAAGAGCCACCAAACTATCAATCTTAAAATATATTTCTTAACTCTTATTTCAAGAAAATTTAATATATTTAAACTTTAATTTATAACTTATCTTTAGTTATTAGTTTACTATAAGATTATTTATAGTTTCTTTATTAAATCTGACAAAAAATACCTATAACTAATTATCTAGATACAGTAAAATAATTAACAATACATAATATAAATAAAATAAATTTCTATGAAAAATGAAAAACCTAATTTTGAAGATGTTGCAGAAGCTTTAAAAGTAATGCAAGCTTTAAGCTCTGCTTCTGAAGCTCATGGTTTACTTTGTGCATTGTTTAGTTTTGGGGCAGAAGTTAAATTTACTGCATGGTCAGATTCTTTGATGACAAAGACTATTGAAGAGGGCGACCTTGTAGCAGCTTCTGCTTTAAAGACTATGAAGAAACTTTATGACTATACAAAATCTCAGTTTGATGAGAAGAGTCTAAGTTTTGATTTATTTATTCCTGAAGATAATGAACCATTAAGTTATAGGGCAGAAGCACTTACTTACTGGATTAAAGGCTTTTTATCAGGAGTTGGACTATTTGGTTTAGACTTTGAAAACTCAAAAGATAAAGAGGTTAAAGAGGCAATTCATGATTTGATGCAAATTTCATATATGGATTATGATTCTTTAGGACAAGATGAAAGCAGTGAAGATGATTTTATGGAATTGTTAGAATATACAAAAGTTGCTGTGTTACTTATAGATAGTGAAAAGATTTGAGATTAAAAATGAGTAATAAATATGATGTGGCGATAGTTGGGGGAGGTATAGTTGGGTTACTAACTTCTCTAGCACTTGCAAAAACTGGTTGTAAAATTATTCATATTGAAAAAGATCAATTACTGGTTAAAAATGATAATAGAAGTATAGCTGTATCTTACTCATCAATAGCGTTTTTAAATACTCTTGGTTTATGGGATAAAGTTGCAAGTACAACTCAAGCTATTAAAAAAGTTCATATTTCTGATAAAGGTAGATATGGAAGGGCAGAAATTTTTGCTAAAGATGAGAATTTGCCATTTTTAGGGGCTATAGCTCCTATGCAGGAGCTTTTGGCTGTAGCTTTACAAAGTGTTACTGACAATCCAAATATTATTAAATCCTTTGAAACTAATGTTATCGACCTTGAGAAAAAATCTGATGAGTATTCTTTAGTAGTTGAAAAGCAGGAGCAAAAGAGCATTATACAAGCAGAATTAATAATTGCTTGTGATGGCGCAAACTCAAGTATGCGTAAAATGCTAGATGTGGAAGCGCAAACTACTGATTATAAACAAGACGCGGTTGTTTTTGATATTCAAACAGATTTAGATAATGAAAATACTGCATATGAGAGGTTTATGACAGATGGAGTGCTTGCAATGCTTCCTAAGTCAGAAACTACTATGGGATGTGTTTGGACTGTTGATCGAGAAGATTCAAAGGCAAAACTGGATTTAGATAAAAAAGAATTTGAAGAGCTAGTACAAGATAGATTTGGCTATAGGTTAGGTGAAGTTAAGGTTGCTACAAAACCTGCAGTTTTTCCCTTATATCTTGTTCAGTCAAATCAAGTATATAAAGATAATGTATTGTTTTTTGGTAATGCATTACATTTTTTACATCCAGTATCTGGTCAAGGTATGAATTTGAGCATTCGCGATATTGGATTTTTATATGATTTACTAGCTAAACTACCCCGTCAGTCTAGCGACTGCCACCCCTTCCAAACGAAGGGGAATATTGAAAATGTTTTGCAAGAGTTTGAGAAAGTTAGAAAACCTGATCATGATAGAACAATTAATATAACACATGGCTTTGTGAAATGGTTTGTCTCAAATGATCGTAAATTAGTTGCAAGTAGAAATGCAGGTTTACACTTATTACAAAGAAGCAAATTAGCTAAGAAAGCTTTATCGCGAGTAATGATGGGCAAACTTACAAAAGGCTCGACTTTAATGAGAAAGGTGGTTGAAGATGAGCATTAAAAATATCCAAAAAGATGTTGTAATTGTTGGTGGTGGTATGGTTGGGCTTAGCTTGGCTTTAGCACTACATAAAAATGGTTTGCAAGTTGCTATTGTTGAGGCAAGAGATGTTAGGAAAAAAGCTTTAGATCCTAATAGGGTAGAGACTAGGGTTAGTGCAATTAATCACACATCAAAGAGACTTCTACAAGAGCTAGATGTTTGGAACAAGGTCAAAAGCAATCGTATATCACCATATTATCAAATGCGCGTATGGGATGATGTAGTTAGTGAGAACGTTAATATTACAGCTGAAGAAATCGCCGAGCACAGTTTAGGATGTATAGTTGAGAATGATGTAATAACTCAAGCATTAATTGAAAAAATTAATGATACGAGTATTGAAGTTTTTGCGAATCAAGAAATACAGAAGATTCAAAGAAATGGAAATACGGAAAAGATTCTCCTACAATCTGTCATTGCGGACTCCGATCCGGAATCTAATTCTACTAGTTCGAATAAACATAATGATGAGATCCTGAAACAAGTTCAGGATGACTTGAAAAAAAATATATGTATCGAAACTAACTTGATAGTTGGTGCTGATGGAGCTAATTCATTTATTCGTGATTATTTCAACTTTGAAACTAAAGTTAAGGCATATAAACATACTGCTATAGTTGCGACATTAGAGCTTGAAAAAGGTCATAATCAAACAGCATATCAGCGCTTTTATGATAAGGGTGTATTGGCTTTTTTACCGTTAGAAAATTCTAATAAAGCATCAATAGTTTGGTCTGTAAAAACTGATTATGCTAATTTCTTGATGAGTTTAGCTGATGAGAAATTTGAATTAGAGTTAGCAAAAGCAATTGATAATACTCTTGGGAGTGTAAAACTTTTATCAAAAAGATTTAGCTTTGAGCTAATTCAGCGACATGCGAAATCTTATATTCAAGATAATGTTGTGCTAGTTGGAGATGCTGCTCACACTATTCATCCTTTAGCAGGACAAGGCGTAAATATAGGTTTTAAAGATGTGATTGCTCTTACTAAAGTTTTGAGTGAAGCTTTTGCTAAAGGTAGGCTGATCGGTCATATTTCAACTCTTGATAAGTATCAACGCGAAAGAAGACTTGATAATAAAAAAATGATAGCTCTAATGAAAGCCTTTAAAGAAGTTTTTGGTAGCGAAAATGATTATATCAAAAAAGCCCGTAGAGCCGGATTTGAGTTTGTTGATAAAAATAATATTGTTAAAAGTTTAGTAGTGAAGCAGGCTTTGTAAAGCAAAAAGTCATCCTACGACTTGATCGTAGGATCCATAATATATTTAAAAAATATATTCCATGGCCAAGCCATAGAATTACATAGGTTAGGAAGTCTAATCATAAAGAGATGTATGAAAAATGAAAACAGATGATTTTGATTATAAATTACCAGAAGAGTTGATTGCTAGTTATCCTTTAGAAAATCGTGATGCTAGCAGATTGTTAAAGTTAAATAAGCAAACAGGTGAAATAGTAGATCATAAATTTACTGATTTTATAGATTTTATAAACCCAGAAGATTTGCTTATTTTTAACAATAGTAAAGTAATGCTAGCACGCTTATATGGTGAGAAAACAACAGGTGCAAAGCTTGAATACCTTATAGAAAGAGTGCATTCACCAAAAGTTTTTGAGACTCATATAAAGGCAAATCGTTCTCCAGCTATTGGTAGTGAAATATTTGTCCAAGATACTTTGGCAAAGGTTCTAGAGAAAGATGGTGGTATGTATCTGCTTGAGTTACAAGGGGATAAAGATATTTATCAAATTATGGAAGAGTTTGGTCATGTTCCTTTACCTCCATATATGAAGCGAGATGATGAAGAGTTTGATGCTGATAGATATCAAACAGTTTACGCTAAAGATTTAGGTTCTGTTGCTGCTCCTACAGCTGGCTTACACTTTAGTCAAGAGCTGATGCAACAAATAAAAGATAAAGGTGTTGATATAGCTTATATCACTCTGCATGTAGGTTCTGGAACTTTTAAACCTGTTCAAGTTGATGATGTTAATAATCATAAAATGCATTCTGAAGTTATATCTGTACCAGAAGAAGTTTGTCAGAAGATCCGTCAAACAAAAGCAAATGGTGGTAGAGTAATAGCCGTTGGCACTACTTCAGTACGCTCACTTGAAACAGCAGGGGAAAGTGGTCAAATACAGCCTTATCAAGGTGAGACAGATATATTCTTATATCCGGGTAAGAAATTTAATGTAGTTGATGCAATGATTACAAATTTTCATCTGCCTAAATCTACGCTCATTATGTTGGTTAGTGCATTTGCAGATAAAGAAAAAATTATGAAAGCATATGGGCATGCTATAGCTGAAAAATATAGATTTTTTAGCTATGGTGATGCGATGTTTATTTATTGACTTCAGTTTTTAATTGAAGTAATCATTTAATAATTTTTGTGGTCATTCCCAAGAAAGTGGGAATCTCTCTAGTAACTAGGAGATCCCCGTGTCAAGCACGAGGATGACTTGTTTTTATGTTGAGGAGTATTATGAAAAATAAAGCATTCTTTTTTGATATTGATGGGACTTTAGTACATGAGAAAAAAGGCAAACTCTTTGTCTCTGATAAGAACATCCAGGCTATAAAAGAACTAAGAAAACAAGGTTATAAAACTTTTATAGCAACAGGACGTACTCAAGGATTTATTCCTGAGACTGTACTAGATTTACCTATGGATGGTTTTATTACAGCTAATGGTTCTGTTGTAAGTATAGGAGGTAAATTAGTATATGAAAAACTTTTCCCCCAAAGTGCTATAGATAATGTCTTAAAGTTCTGTGAGAAACATAATCATGACTGGCTGTTTGAAGGTGAATATGCTTATGTAAATAATTTGGAATCAGAGGACCTTAGTTACTTCTATAACAATGTGATAGTCAATAGGGATAAAATGATCACAACTCATAATTTGTATAATGTAACTATTTATAATGCCTTAGTCTTAGGTAAAAACGTTGATAGTATTGCATTACAGCACACTTTAGGAGATAGTTATGTAATAGCACCACATAATGAAAATGGTTATGTTGATTGTTATTTAGCTGGGCATACAAAAGCAGATGGTATTGACAAAGTTGTTGAAAACCTTAGTTTAGATGAGTATGAGACATATGCATTTGGTGATGGTAATAATGATTTGGAAATGTTTGATAGGGTTGATGTAGCAATAGCTATGGAAAATGCATCTGATAGATTAAAAGAGAAAGCTAATTTAATAACTAAAGCAAATTACCATGATGGTGTCTACTATGGTTTAGTCAAACTTGGGCTAATCTAATTATTTAATTAAATTTGGAATATATAGAAGGTGATTTCGGTAATTTTTTGTTTTATTATTATAGGTATTATAGTAGGTGTGTTAGCAGCACTCTTTGGATTTGGTGGCGGTGTAATAGTTGTACCAGCTATAGCAATGTATATTTCTATTTTTGAGCCGACATTTGTATCTAATTCAATGCATATAGCTGTCGCAACATCTTTACTTGTCATGTTATTTACATCTCTAAAAACCACATATGCTCATCATAAAGCTAATAATATAATTTGGAATATCGCATTAAAGTTAAAATTAGGACTAATTATTGGTACTATAATTGGAGCTGCTATTGCTAGTTATCTTTCTAGTGTTTTATTAAAGATCTTATTTATTATATTTTTGATATATACAGTTGCTAAGTTAGTATTGAAAATGATAAGTAACGCAAGATCTAGTAAGGTCAATCAATCTAGCCATAATGAAAATAAACCATCATCTAAATTACTGTATACTTATGGTCTTATAACAGGTTTTGTATCAGTTGTGCTAGGAATTGGTGGTAGTATAATCATTGTTCCTTTTTTAAGAGGGCGTAACTATAAACTTGCAACAGCTGCTGCAATCTCATCATCTATAATACCTTTTTTAGCACTTTTTGGAGCTATTTCATATATTTTAATAGGGTTTAGTGATTCAAATCTACCTAGCTATTGTTTAGGGTATGTTTATTTGCCTGTAGCTATTAGTATCATAATAGGCTCTTTTGTGGGCGTATCAATAGGGGTTAAACTGTCACGTATAGTACCGCATAAAATACAAGATTGGGTTTATCTAGCATGTATTATTGTAATTTTGATACTTATGGTTCTCTAGGCTTTGTGAAGGCTAAAATATAGAATAAAGGAGCGTTTATAAAGGCTATTATATATTTTATAACTAAGGTTGAGATTATTATTTCAAAAGCGTTTTCTATAGGTAAAATACCAGCAAAGGCAAATCCATAAGTAATAAGAGTTGTATCAAGTATTTGCGATATTAAAGTTGATCCTGTATTTCTAAACCATAGCCATTTCATATCAGAACTGAAACTTCTAAGCTTTGAATAAATAAGAACATCAAATAATTGTGATATTAAATAAACACAGTTACCGATTATTACGGCTTTTAGAGCACCACCGTTAATTGAGAAGAATAAATCAAATGCTTGATTTGTTTGCTTATAGAAAGAGTCATTAATAGAGTTAAATATTGTCGCCATAAACATTAAAAGTACAAATGATAAACCAAAAAATATTGATTTAAGTACGGCTTTTCTAGCTTCTTGGCGACCATATTTTTCATTAAGTAGGTCATTAGCTGTGAAAATACCACCAAACATAACATTGCCTAGCGTTGCAATTATATGAAATCCAGCAATATCATAAGCAACACCTTTATTTACTTGTATATTTGCAGCTATAACACTAATAACAATAAATACGTGCAGTCCCTTTTTACCAAAAAGTTTAAAAGCTAGAAATAGTATAAAGAAGTCTATAAATGTAAAGAGGATTAAAATATTAAAATTATTCATTTGTTTACCTTTAGTTTTGTTTACCCTGGATAGTTACGAACAGGGGATTTAAAATCTGCTATAATATAACAAAAGTATTTATTAATAACAAATATTATATCTTTAGGGGGTAGCATGCGCTTTGCTCATGTAATGTTAAGGGTTAAGGATTTAAATAAATCCATAGATTTTTATACGAATGTATTAGGAATGACTGTTCAGAAAAAAATGGACAATCCTGAATATAAGTATACTTTGGTATTTTTAGGTTATGGGGATATTTCTAGTCATACAGTTTTAGAGCTAACATATAACTGGGGTGATCATGAATATGATCATGGCAATGCATTTGGACATTTATGTATGCAAGTTGATGATGTATATAAAGCTTGTGAAGATGTTAAAGCAAAAGGTGGAGTTGTAACTCGAGAAGCAGGTCCTTTAAAAGGAGGAAGTCAAGTTATAGCATTTATAAAAGATCCTGATGGTTATCAAATAGAACTTATTGAAAAAGCTTAATGAATACTATAAATACAAAAGAAACATTAAATATTATTATAATAAGAGGTTATTATAGTAAAGGTGATTCAGTTGTGCATACAGATTTTGATGGTATAAAAGTCAAAGTAACTACTGTCGCTCTAGGTCGCCCAGTTTTTGTAAAAAGAAAACTAAAACGAATTATAGATAAATACAAAATTAGCAGTGAAAACTATGACCTGATTTATGCAATATCTATGTCAGCTGGTATATCATCCTTAATAGATGAAGAGCTTTATAAAAAATTACACTTAATTACGCCATTTTTTATTCATCATAAGACTATGCGAGTACTTAGAAAGGTTAGACTTAGAAAAATGCTCGGAGCATATTTTTTACTACTCATGAATGGCAAGCTAGGGAAATTTAATCAGAATATCAAAGTTACCCTTACAGAGAACGATACTATAGTTGATAATAAGTTTTTTGAGAGTGCTTGGGGTGAAGTCAATCTAATAAAAGATCTAGATCACACTTTAAATGATGAAGTTATTGAAGAGATTCTTAAAAAAGACATTGAGTTAATTTCAAGGAATAATAATTAGTAACTTTAATAAATTGTAACTACATAAAATTTCATAAAAGTATAGAATATATATACATTTATTATGTTTTTATGGAATTATGATAAGAAACAATAAAGGTTTCTCTCTTGTTGAATTAATGGTAGTGATAGCTATAGTAGCTATATTAGTCGCAGCTGCTGTAGTATCTTACTCAAACCATATAACTAAAGTTAGACTGCAAGATGAAATTGATAAGATGGATAATTATCGTAAAGCAGTTGCAATTTATATTCAAGAGCAAGGTATAAGTAGTGATGAGCAATTCCAATCGGGAATAGCTGATATGAAAGATAATTATTTTGGTGATGATAATGTCGCTATTATGAATGAGTTTAGAGAAAATAATGGTAGATTAATTAGTCATCCTATAGTTCAAGGTATCGCGTATCAAATAGCAATAACTCCAAGAATAAATAATGGAGGAACTTTAGTTAACTGGGAATGTGATATTGGTTATGACAATCGTAGTGATGGAACAGTTAATTCTAATCAGCCGACAGGTAGTCCTCCTTCTGGAGCAATGCCAAATGGCTGTAATGAAACAAGCGAAGAATTAAATGATGATTTATTAGAGTTTCAAAGCTTACTTGATGAGTTATCTAGTACTGTAGATACTAATTTTAATAATGCTTTAAACGCATGGTATCAAAGAAGAGATGACGCTCTTGAAGTAGATACTGAGTACCAGAACTATATCACGGCAAGAGATAGTGCATTAGCTGATTATAATAATTATCAAAATGAGATAGCAACAATAAATGGTGAAATAGCCACTAGAAATGATTTGATAGATCAAAAAGATACAGATGCTACACAATATGAAGCAGAGGCAGCTGTTCACAGAGCTAATCAAGCTACAGCTGAAGCAAATGGAAATACTGAACTAGTAGCAACTTTTCAAGCAAGTGCAGAAGCAGCAGAGGCAAATGCTACAACATTAAGAAATGAGATATCTGTTTTAGAGGATGAAGTAACATTATTGGGAAATAATAAAACAATAGCTCAAACCAACAGCACTAATTCTTATAATGATTACAATACACAGGCTTCTAATGCAGAAACTCGTTATGCTGCAGTAGAAGCTGATACAAAAAATCTTGAAATACCTGAAGGTACTCCTCGTGAAGAAATAGAAAATTATAGTTACTCACAAGCTATAATCTTATCAAATCAAGAGTATAATGCTGCTAAAGATGCGTTATTAGAAGATCCGCAGTTTGCTGATACTGTTCGTGACTCTGCAGATAGATTAGAGAATGGTGTGCCTGTTGGGGCTCCTGAAGTTTAATATTTCTTGTTAATTATTCATAGAACCAAGTAAACCATATTTGTTATTATCTAGTGGTCCAGCAGGGTTATTTTTAAAGAACTCGTCATTAATAGTTAGATGGTAAGAGTTAAATTTCTGTGTAGGAATTGTAAATCTAATATAAAGATGAGTATCTTTAGAATTTGGTGGAGATACTGCAAAGTATTTGGCTACAGTAAATTGTCTATTAATACTATTGTATTCGCCATTGTAGTGACTGGCAGAAAGTCTAGTTAAATCACCTAATTGGACTTTTTTAGGCATATTAGCAAGCCATTCTTTTAGGGTATTTGTTCTATCTGTTATATCTGTTATAGATTCTTGATTTTGTTTATCAACACCTTTTAGATGATAATAATTAGTGTTCCAGACATAGCCGTTGTCAGTAACTTTATATCCGTATTTGCCTCTATATCCTTCTTCGAAGCTAGCAACTTGTTTATGGTCACTTATGGTATATAAAGCCGGATCATTTTGACTAAATATTTTCGCTTTATTCTTCTCAATTTCTGCAACTGTAGAATAATTTCTTAGCAGGTTTTGAACAGTTGTTGTTTCAATTTGATCTACATTTTTAGCAGCAGGAGCATGACTAGCTGGATCATTTACAAGTACTGTCAAACCTTTTGAATTAGTTCCTCCAGCAATATATGGATATCCTTTTACTGTACTATCTGTATTGTATGTTAAGGCTAAAAAGTCATTGCCTTGTTTGAACTTGAATATTTCTAAACGCTCTTTACCAGTTATTTCAGCATCTCTATTCTTAAAGATTAAAGTTCCTCCTCCTTTGACAATATTTCCAGCAAATCCCATCGTTGTGCACGCGAAACTTGGTAGACATGCTAAACTCATGATTGATGCGATAATGATCTTATACTTATTTTTCATAAGACTTCCTTTTTTTAAGTTGGTAATTTTATTTTAAGCATAAATTAACAAAGATGTTTAGTTTTTTACGGCAACTCCTCTAAGCCTTACATAGTCGGCATACCAGTTGTTATCTTTAAAAAGGCTTTTATATGCGAGTGATTCGGCTTCATTAAGAAACTTATCAACATCATCAATTTTATCTAATAAGTTTACTCTAAATGTTTTTACCCAGTTTTTAAAACCATCTTTACCATCAAGTAGAGTCGGTCTTTCAAATAAGATCATATATTTTACAGTAAATCCATTTTCTTCAAGAAGAGAGCTATATTCTGAAATACTAGGGTAGAAGTTATTTATATCATAATCTTTGATATTATATTTCATAGCAGTAGTATCTAAGCTAGATAGCACTTCTTTGATATTACCTTTACCTCCCATTTCAAATACAAATCTGCCATTTTTTTTCAGAATATTATTTATGTTTTTTATCACGGCAAGAGGATTTGTCATCCAATGTAAGGCAGCATTTGAAAAAACAGCATCAAAGCTTTCTTTTTCAAAATCTAGGCTTTGTTGGGCATCCATTTGCTTAAATTCAATGTCATGGTAGTTTTGTTTTGCTTTTATAAGCATATTTTCCGAAACATCTACACCTGTGACTTTAACACCTTTGCTCTTTATTTCATTTGTAAGCTCACCGGTACCACAACCTAAATCAAGAATATTTTCACCTTCTTGTGGGTTTAGAAGTTCAACAACCTCATTACCATATTCTGTGACAAATTTCCCTGTAGAGTTATATGATTTCGGTTGCCATAAATTGTTATTGCTCATTAAAAGCTCCTTATTCTATCCTCTTGAGATAGTTGAGTGATGAAATAACCAATATATTAGTAGTCCCCATATTCCAAAAACTATACCTACTAGAATCCAGATATTCTTAGGTAGTAAAATTGTGGTTAATCTTCTTTCTAAAACTTTAGGAATATCTTTTGCTATTCCTAAGCCACAAAAAATGTGAATCAAGACATTAAAAGCGACAATTATTGGCAGTGAATTATTTATTAGGGTCGAAGAGATAGTATTAATATCCATAATAAACCTTAAAATATTATATGAGCATGTTCTTTTGAGTGGTATGAGTTTTGATAGTATTCACGGATAATTTCAATTGCTTCATCCACAGTATCTACAAGATGAAGAATTTTTAGATCATTCTCATCAACAACACCATTTTCCAACATGGTTGTTTTTATCCAGTCAACTAAGCCTCCCCAAAAATCTTTACCAAAAAGTATAACCGGCATATATGTTTTTTTCTCAGTTTGAATCAAAGTAGCTATATCAAATAGTTCATCCATGGTGCCAAACCCTCCAGGCATAACTATATAAGCCATAGAGTGTTTAATAAACATAGCTTTTCGAGTGAAAAAATATCTGTAACTAAGGCTGATATCTTGGTATTGGTTAGGCTTTTGCTCGTGAGGAAGAGTTATATTTAAGCCAACACTTGATGAGGATCCTTCTAAAGCTCCTTTGTTACCCGCTTCCATAATTCCAGGTCCGCCACCTGTAATGATTGTAAAGCCATGATTTGATAGTTTTTCTGCTATTTCGATAGTCTTTAAGTAATATTTATTATCTTTTTTTAATCTTGCTGATCCAAATATGCTAATAGCAGGAGTAAGTTTGTCTAAACGCTCAAAACCCTCTACAAGTTCAGAT
This sequence comes from Francisella sp. LA112445, assembly GCF_012224145.1. Classification (NCBI taxonomy): domain Bacteria; kingdom Pseudomonadati; phylum Pseudomonadota; class Gammaproteobacteria; order Thiotrichales; family Francisellaceae; genus Francisella; species Francisella sp. LA112445. Next base: position 1,438,410 of record NZ_CP041030.1, on the reverse strand, counting down.
GTTATTTTTAGTATATTCCATGTCTCTTTAGCACGGTCAAAGGTTACTTCACCATTATGTGTTGGAACTATTTTTTTATTATTACGATTCATAGAACATCTCTCTTTATAAATTAGGCTAGTGTTTTATTTTACTATTAACTATAATTATATATATAAGTTTGTAGTATTTGTACATATAATCAATAAGGTTATTATACAAGAATTAACGTTTTAATAAAAAATTCACAAAGGAGAATTTAAATGGGTTTTCTAGCAGGAAAGAAAATAATAGTTACAGGACTTTTAAGTAATAAGTCAATTGCTTATGGTATTGCAAAAGCTTTGCATAGAGAAGGTGCAGAGCTTGCATTTACATATGTTGGCCAATTTAAAGAAAGAGTTGAGAAACTAAGTGCTGAGTTTAATCCAGCAGCTGTTCTTCCTTGTGATGTTACATCAGATCAAGAAATTAAGGATTTGTTTGTAGAGCTTGGAAAAGTTTGGGATGGTCTTGATGGTATTATTCATTCAATTGCATTTGCTCCACGTGATCAGCTTGGTGGTGACTTTGTAGACACTGTAACTCGTGAAGGCTTTGCAATTGCTCACGATATAAGTGCTTACTCTTTTGCTGCTTTAGCTAGAGAAGGGCGCGCAATGATGAAAGGAAGAAAAGGATCTATAGTAGGTCTTACTTATATTGGCGCAGAAAAAGCTATGCCAAGTTATAATACAATGGGTGTAGCAAAAGCATCTCTAGAAGCTACTATGAGATATACAGCACTTGCTTTAGGTGAAGATGGAATAAATGTGAATTGTGTGTCAGCTGGACCTATAAAGACTCTTGCAGCTTCTGGTATTTCAAACTTTAAGAAGATGTTAGATTATAATGCGTCAGTATCTCCACTTAAGAAAAACGTTGATATCATGGAAGTTGGTAATACAGTTGCTTTCTTATGCTCAGATATGGCTTCTGGTATTACAGGTGAGAATATTCACGTAGATGCTGGTTATCATAGTGTACTAATGGGTAACGTTCTTTAATAATTTTTTGTATTACAAAAAAATCACCTTTAAAATTCTTAAAACAATCTAGTCAATAGCCGGTTTTTAATTATTAATTAGAAAGAAGAGTAAAGTTAATATATAGCTTTATTTTAAACCTAGTTTAATAAGATCATGCATAGTTACAACTCCTAAAATATGATTGTTGTTATCAACTACCGCAAGGCTTGTAATTTCAAACTCTTCCATTTTTTCTAGAGCTGTCATAGCCATATCATCTTTTGATATAGTTTTAGGATGCTTACTCATCACATCAGAAATTGCTAAGTGAGAGTTAAAGTTATCAGATTCAAATATTCTACGCAAATCACCATCTGTAAATATACCAAGTAATTTACCGTCTTTTGAAGTAACAAGTGTGTTTCCTATTCCTTTATTACTTATTTCAAGTATAGCTTTACGAATTGTATCATAAGGTCCTATTTGAGGTATTTCAGATCCTTTACGCATAATGTTTTCAACTCTTAAAATTAGCTTTCTTCCAAGTGCACCACTAGGATGTGAGAATGCAAAATCCTCAGCAGAGAAATTTTTTGCTTTAAGTAAAGCAATGGCTAAAGCATCGCCTAAAACTAAAGTAGCTGTTGTACTTGAGGTTGGAGCTAAATTTAGAGGACAAGCCTCTTTTTCAACACCAAGATCTAAGTGTATATCACTATTTTTTGCCATTAGAGACTCGGGATTACTGGTTATTGAAATAATGGGGATATTCAAATGTTTGATCATTGGCATTAGTCCCATTATCTCACTTGAATTTCCTGAGTTAGATATAGCTATTAATACATCATTAGAGGTTATCATGCCAAAATCACCATGCCCAGCTTCACCTGGATGTACGAAGAATGCTGGAGTGCCAGTACTAGCAAGTGTTGCAGCCATTTTTTTCCCGATATGTCCTGACTTGCCCATTCCTGTAACTATTACGCGTCCTTTATTATTTGTTAAAATAATATCGCAAGCTTTCTTAAAATTTTCGCTAATAGAATCTTTTAGGTTTTGTAATGCTTCTATTTCCATTTCAAAGGTTTTTTTTGCATTTTCTATATGACTCATTTGGCTATTATCCTCTATTTTCAAAATGTTATAGGTTCAGAATATTAAAGTATTTAAAATACTAATTTACTCAAATATTTTATACTGTTATGCTAAAATTATCTTTAATATTTTATACATAAAAATAATAACTATGACAAAGTTTCAAATTAATCCCTCTATTTTATCTGCAGATTTAGCTAGGTTAGGTGATGATGTGAAAATGGTATTGGACGCAGGAGCAGATAATATTCATTTTGATGTTATGGATAATCATTATGTACCAAACCTTACTTTTGGACCAATGGTACTAAAAGCACTAAGAGATTATGGAATTAATGCGGGTATGGATGTCCATCTTATGGTAAAGCCAGTTGATAGCCTTATTGAGAGCTTTGCTAAAGCAGGCGCTAGTAGTATTGTTTTTCATCCGGAGGCTAGTGAGCATATAGATAGAAGCTTGCAACTTATTAAATCATTTGGTATTGATGCAGGTCTTGCATTAAATCCGGCTACAAGTATTGATTGTTTAAAATATGTTGAAAGTCATATTGATAGAGTTTTAATAATGTCTGTGAACCCTGGTTTTGGAGGACAAAAATTTATTCCTGCTATGCTTGATAAATCTAAAGAAGTATCAAAGTGGATAAAGTCTACTGGTAGAGATATTTTATTAGAGATAGATGGTGGGGTTAATCCAAGTAATATTGCCGAAATTGCAAGCTGTGGAGTAAATGCCTTTGTAGCTGGTTCAGCAATATTTAATTCAGAGAGTTATAAAGAAACGATAAGTTTAATGCAAAATCAACTTTTGAGTATATAACCTCTAAGTTATAATTTACAAAATTAAAGTATAAGAGAAGTCTAGTGAATAGGAAAATATTAGTAACAGGTGGTACAGGTTATATAGGTAGTCATACTGTAGTAGAACTTCTAAGTAGAGGTTATGAAGTAGTAGTAGTAGATAATCTTTCAAATAGTAAAATATCTGTAGTAGATAGAGTTAAAGCTATCACGGGTAAAGATTTTGATTTTTATCAGGTAGATCTTCTGAATAAGTCTAATTTAGAGAGAATTTTTCAAAAGCATAAAATTGATGCTGTAATACATTTCGCTGGATTTAAAGCTGTTGGTGAGAGTGTAGAAAAGCCTTTGAAGTATTATCATAATAATATTCAAGGAACTATAAGCTTACTTGAATTGATGCAAGATTATAAGGTTTATGATTTTGTTTTTAGCTCATCAGCAACTGTTTATGGAATGAATAATGAGCCGCCATTCACAGAGAATATGCCTCTTAGTACGACAAATCCTTATGGTGCTTCAAAATTGATGTTAGAAGAAATTTTGAAAGATCTTTATAATGCTAACAATAATTTTAATATTACTTGTCTAAGATATTTTAACCCGGTAGGGGCTCATAAGAGTGGTATGATTGGCGAAGATCCTCAGGGTACTCCAAACAACCTTATGCCATATGTAGCTCAAGTTGGCGCTGGTAAGTTAGCTAAGCTTAGCATCTTTGGAGGTGATTATGAGACTAGAGATGGTACAGGTGTAAGAGATTATATTCATGTGGTAGATTTAGCGATTGGTCATATTTTAGCATTAGAAAAGCTAGCCCAGGATAGACCTGCGTGGAGAGCCTATAATTTAGGCTCAGGTAATGGCTATTCTGTGTTAGAGCTTGTTAAAGCTTATGAAAAGGCATTAGGTAAAGAAATACCATATCAAATAGTAGATAGGCGAGCAGGTGATATAGCTGCAAGTTTTGCAGATGTTTCTAAAGCTAAGAAAGAGTTAGGTTTTGAAACAAAAAAAAGTTTAGATGATATCTGTCAAGATATGGTTAGGTGGCAAACTTATGTTAGTGAGAATGGTATCTAAATGAAAACCTACATATTCGACTTAGATAATACACTCTATCCATATAATAATGGTCTATTTGATAGCCAAATGGCGAGAATGAGTGAATATATTAAACTTAAACTAGATATCGCAGATACTGAAAAAGCCGATGCAATCCGTGATGAGCTATACTATGAGTTTGGTTCAACAATGCTTGGTATGATGCGATATCATGATATTGAGCCAAAAGAGTTTTTAGATTTTATAGATGATATTGAAATTAGTCACTTTAAACCAAATGAGAGGCTAAATAAGTATATAAATGATCTAAGAAAAGATAATCGTACTTATATTTTCACAAATGCTTCTAATTTTCATACAGATAGAGTACTAAAACAGCTTGGTTTAGAAGATAGTTTTGACGGAATTTTGACTATTGAAGATACAGGGTTAATCTCTAAGCCAAAAACAAAATATTTTGAAATAGGTAGGGATAAGTTCGATATCGACTTTACTAATGCTATTTTCTTTGAGGATTCATCACATAATCTAGTTCCAGCAAAGCATCTAGGAATGGAAACTGTATTAATCCATGCAGACGATCATAAATCAGAGGCTAATTTCTATGATAATCAAGAAATAGACTATTATGTCAAAGATGTGGAGTCTTTTTTTGAAGGTGAATATATCGCTACCAGGAAGTAATTGTAATTTTTTTATTTAAGCCACAGTTCATTTTTGATTTTATTTTTTCTAGGCTTTCAGATGTTTGTAAGCCAGATTTTGCATCAGAGTACTGGATTACATGGCTTGCATTAATCAAAGCAAATTTTATAGAATCTTCAATACTGTTTCCTTTGTAGATATTTGCGCAGAATGTAGAACTAAATGCATCTCCAGCACCTAGTGTATTTAATACGTTTTTAATACGTAATGACTCACTATGGTATATTTTATCTCTAGTTGCTGCATAGACACCATTAGCTCCATCAGTTACCATAATTAGTCTGACCCCAAGATCCAAGCATATTTTAAAAAAGTCTTTCAATCTAAAGGTAGCATTCAGAAAGTCTCTTCTTTCTTCGGCATGAGTTGTTTCTAATCTATCTTTCGATGCAGTTATTTCTTGGTCATCTGAAGAAAGTAGTGATAGCATTAGCTTTTGAGCTTCTTGATAGTTTAAGACTAATATATCAATACCAAACATTGAATCTTTTATAAAACTTTCTCCGACACTTAGTTGACTTGAACCAGGATTAATCGCTACTTTAGTATTATTTTCTGATGCAAGTTTGACTATTTCAGGAAGTCTAGCTGCTGAAGATTTGCTCAAAGAAGTTATATATATAAAGTCACTATCGATAATCGCTTGAGATGGTAGATCATCTTTTAAGATATCTTTATTAGCACCTCTGTATGCAAATATTGTTCTATCACCACTTAGTGTTGGGATTACATAAGAAGTAGCAGTACCGTAGTTATTAGAGTATCTGATATTTGATATGTCAATACCAAAGTCTTTCAGCTCTTGAGCTATTTTTTCGCCAGTAATATCTTTACCGATTTTTCCAAAAAAACTAACATCAATACCTTGCTTTTTGAAAGAAACAGCAGCATTAGTAGCACCACCACCAGAAAAAGAGTTATGCTCTTTAACCTCTATTTTTGCTCCTTCTTCAAGTAGCATAAAAGATTGAGTGGTATCTTTTTTTTGCATGTTCATGGTGAACATCTCTTCATATTCGATAATAGTATCTAGTGTCGCGCCACCAATAGTTAGGGCTTTTAGAGTTTTCATTTTATAATTTTATACAGAAATATATTATTTGCTAGATAGCATATCATCAAATAATAAATGCGTAAATACATTTAAATACCTTAAAGATTTGAAAAAATAAACCTTTTTTATAGAAAAATTATTCATTAATTAGTATTATTTCATCAAAATGTTATTTTGCTACATAATTTTTTATATATTATAGGGAGATTTTTAAAATGCCTTCTAAACCAGTTAAAAAGGATCATCGTGGATTTATTATGCCTATTGGTGGCGGAGAAGATAAATTTGCCAGTCCTACAGTTTTAGAGAAATTTATAGAGTTATCTGGTGGGGAAAATGCCAAGATAGCCGTTATACCTACAGCATCTAAGTTACCAGATACAGGTGATATATATGTTGATATTTTCACAAAGATGGGTGTAAAAGATGTTTATAACCTAAAGATTGAGTCGCGTCTTGAAGCAACTACTAATAAAGAGTATCAAGATTTACTTTCTCAGTGTACAGGTATATTTATGACTGGGGGTAATCAGTTACTTCTTTCTACAACTCTTGGTGGTACTCCGATAGCCCAGTTTATTCGTAGGCTAAATGCAAAAGGTGTCAATGTTGCTGGCACATCAGCAGGTGCGGCATTTATTTCAGGGTTTATGATTGCTGGAGGTCAAGCTGGACTAATGCCTAGATGCAATATGGTTAACTTAGCACCAGGTCTTGGTTTGACAAATAAGCTCTTAGTTGATCAACACTTTTCACAAAGAGATAGATTAGGTAGGCTTCTTGCAGCACTTTCATATAATCCATATATGGTTGGGGTTGGTATTGATGAAGATACTGCAGCATTATTAAACTCTGATAATGTCATTGAGGTTGTTGGTTCAGGTATGGTGACAATCATTGATTTCTCTCACTTGAAACATTCATCACTACACAATGCTCGCAATAATGCACCGATTAGTTTAGTGGATATTCGTATGCACATGCTATTAGAAGGACAAAAATTTGATCTAAATACCTGTTTAGTTGAATACTAATCATAAAAATTCTTTTATAATCCCTATAAGTCAGTCAGACTATATTTATTAATATAATCATTAACATCAAATAGGGTGAAATATGCAAAAAATTATAATTCATGGTGGTTGCGGTGCTAGAGAGGATAAAAATACTTCTTTTGGAGATTATCATCACCACTTATTACCAATAATTGAAAAGTCTTATGAGTTTCTTAAGCAGGTTGATGATGCTAATCAAGTAGCAGTATTTGCTGCTAAACTTTTAGAAGATGATGAGATTTTTAATGCTGGTACGGGGTCTAGGGTACAGCAGGATGGTCAAATAAGAATGTCTGCTTCTATTATAGATAGTCAAAATAAGAAATTTGCTGGTGTAATTAATATTCAAAATATTAAAAACCCAATAGAAGTTGCTAATCGTTTAATGCAACAGCATCACAGTGTATTAGCAGCAGAACAAGCCACTACGTTTGCGCATGAGGTTATGAAGCTTCCTAAGTATGATCCTATGACAGAAAAAAGATACCAAGAATATCTTGAACTAAAAAAAGGCTATACTGGAACAATTGGGGTTGTAGTGCTAGATTCTAAAGGAAAAATATGTGCTGTGACTTCAACTGGTGGGGCTGGGTTTGAATATCCTGGTCGTGTAGGGGATAGTCCTACAGTTGCTGGTAACTTTGCAAATGAAGAGATGGGTATATCTTGTACGGGTATTGGCGAGCATATCTTAAATAAAGCTGTAGGAGCTAAAATTGCTACAAGAGTTAAAGATGGCATGTCTTTATCTGAAGCTGTAGATAAATCAATAGCAGAAAGTGATGAGTCAGGTGATTATGTTGGTCTTATAGCAATAGACAAAAAAGGCAATATTTGTTCTGGATCCACATCTATTGCACAGGCATTATATGCTTATGCAGATGGTGAAAAGATAAAAACTTTTTATGATGAAAAAATCTTGTAAAAATATGTTGACTTAGCGACAAGAGTAAGTAATAATATACGTCATTGGCCTGATAGCTCAGTCGGTAGAGCAGAGGATTGAAAATCCTCGTGTCGGTGGTTCGATTCCGCCTCAGGCCACCATTAAATTTAAATTGTCGGAGCATAGCGCAGTTTGGTAGCGCATCTGGTTTGGGACCAGAGGGTCGGGGGTTCAAATCCCTCTGCTCCGACCATTATTTGTGCGTCCGTAGCTCATCTGGATAGAGCATCGGCCTTCTAAGCCGAGGGTAGCAGGTTCGAATCCTGCCGGACGTGCCATTACAATTAGCAATTTGTAATGGTGGTTGTAGCTCAGTTGGTAGAGCCCCGGATTGTGATTCCGGTTGTCGTGGGTTCAAGTCCCATCAATCACCCCAGTTATTGCGGACGTGGCGAAATTGGTAGACGCACTGGATTTAGGTTCCAGCGGGCAACCGTGGGAGTTCGAGTCTCCCCGTCCGCACCACATATTATCTTAATCAGATAAAAATTTATCTTGCAAACATTATCACCAAAGTATAAAGTAAACTCTTTACTATACTTATTATATTTTTCTCTTCAATGAATAAACTTTCAAAAAAACATATTATATTTGCTTCAGCTAGTACTATCGTAGAGTGGTATGATTTTATGCTTTTTGCATATTTAACTCCTATTATTGCACATATATTTTTCCCAGATATTAATAAATATACTGCTATATTGATGACTTTTGGAGTTTTTGCTGCAGGATTTTTTATGGGACCTGTTGGAAGTGTTGTGATGGGAAGCTTTGGTGACAGATTTGGCAGAAAGAAAGCTCTAGTTGTGTCAATAGTTATGATGATAGTTCCAATGTTTGTTATTACCTGTTTACCAACGTATAGTAGTATAGGAGTTTTAGCTCCACTTGTATTGGTGATTATGAGGCTGCTTCAAGGTTTTTCTATTGGAGGGTCTTATGGTGGGGTTATGGTTTTTATGATTGAGTCTGCTAAACCTAACCGAAGAGCCTTTGTAGCAAGTTTTGCTACCATGTCATCAGGGACTGGAGTATTTTTAGCATCTCTTATTGCTATGTTGATATTTGGTATATTTAGCCAAGAAACTCTAAATTTATGGGGGTGGAGAATTGGTTATGCTATAGGCCTTATTTTAGCATTGATATCATTATTTATGAGATTATCAATTCCAGAAAGTTATTCTTTTGAAGAGCTCGAAAAACAGGGTGAGATATGTAGCAAACCTGTTAGAGAAATGTTTAAAAAGCAGACAAAACCATTGTTTTTAGCTATTTCATTGTCAGCATATGCTAATATCATTTATTATTTGATCCTTTCATATTTACAATCACACTTTACAGAGTTGCATTATTCTGAATTCGATTCATTAGCTATTGTGACTATTTTTAGTTTACTTTTTTCATTTTCAGCACCTTTATGGGGACTTGTAAGTGATCACTTTGGGAGAAAACCATTAATTAAATTTTCTATACTTGTATATCTCTTTTTATCATATCCAAGCTTTATGATAATGGGGCAAGGACTATTTTGTCTTATCATTTCAATGATAATTTTAAGTGTCCCATTAATGGCTGTTTGGGGATCTTATGGAGCATTTGCGCCTGAATTATTCAAAACAAAGTACCGTTATAGTGGTAATGCTCTAAGCTATAATATTGGTAATTCTTTTTTTGGTGGTACGATACCTTTTATTGCAACATCACTAGTAGTTTTAACAGGAAGTTTGCAAGCACCTGCGTGGCTTTTAATTGTTGCTTCAATAGTTATGATTCCTATAGTTTATTTGATGCCTGAAACGAGATAAAGTCAATATATTAGAATTCAGAGTCAATTGGGAGGCTTTGTATAAAAAAAATTAAATGCTATACTCTTGGTAGGTATCTTAGCTAAATAGGTGACTAATTTGGATTTTTGGTTGATTATAGGCGTTTTTGTAATTTTATGTTTATATCTAATAATCGAGAATATAATTCATAATATTAGTATTAAAAGTATTCCTATTAGAATCCATGTGAATGGGACTAGGGGTAAATCAAGTGTCGCTAGACTTATTGCTGCTGGAGTGAGAGCTGGTGGATATACTACTGTGGCAAAAACTACAGGAACTTTGGCAAGGTATATCGATGTTGATGGCTCAGAGACACCAGTTTTTAGAATAGGTTTTAGCAATATTGCCGAGCAAGTTAAGATTATGTTCAAGGCAAAGAGGGCAAAGGCAGATGCTATTATAATTGAATGTATGGCATTGCAACCTTTGTTACAAGCTTTATGTGAGCTCAAATTAATAAAAGCGACACATGGTGTACTGACAAATGCACGTCCTGATCATTTAGATGTTATGGGGCCTACTGAAAGAGATGTTGCAAAAGCATTAGCTGGAACAGTTCCTGTTAACTCTAAATATTTTACAGCCGAAGACATTCATTTAGATTTCTTTGATTATGCTTGTAAAGATAGAAATACTCAATTGATAGCAGCAACAGCTGATGATGCTGAAAAGATATCAGATGATGAAATTAATAAATTCGTATATTCAGAGTTTAAGATAAACGTTGCTTTAGCATTAAAAGTTACAGATGATCTTGGTATTCCTAGAGAGGTCGCACTTAAAGGTATGTGGGAAGCAACACCAGATCCTGGAGCGATGACTGAGTATAACTTTGATATTAAAGATTCACAAATGAATTTTGCGAATGCATTTGCTGCAAATGACCCCGTATCTACAAAGATGCTTTGGGATAAACTTTATGAAAAATATAGAGACTGTGAAAAGAAAGTTCTAGTTGTAAATTGTAGAGCAGATAGAGAAGATAGATCTAAACAAATAGCAGAAGCTATTTTAGGCTGGGAGAAGCCTGATTTAGTTACTCTTATAGGTACAGGGACAGATGTATTTGTATCTTTTTATAAAAAATATGCTAAGTCTTTAGGTGTGAAAGCTACGCAAGTTATTGTGTGCGAGGATATGAAGCCTATAGAGATTCTTGAGAAGATTTATGCTACACAAAAGGCCGAATCGTATATGCTAGTTGGAGTAGGTAATATCAAAGATATAGGTATGGATTTAGTAGATTATTGTGATCAAAGTCATAAAAGTAAGCATGATTTATAGTTTTTAGAATATACATAGGAGAAAATATGGATCCATTAACGCTCTCGATAGGAATTGGTCTAATAGTTGGACTAGTTTTTGTATCACTTTTAGGGTTATCTACAGGTGGTATGGTAGTACCTGGATATTTTGCTTTAGAAATGGGGGCTCCTGATAGGGTTATAGTCACTATTTTAATATCAATAGTAATCTTTGGTATTGTTAGATTGATGTCAAAGTTTATGATTATATACGGTAGAAGAAGGATTGCTATTACAGTACTTTTATCTTTTATATTAGGTACTATATGTAATGCTTTGTTTTCGCAGTATTTAACAACAAGTTTTTACTCTAATAACCTTCAGGTAATAGGATATATTATTCCAGGACTTATAACTTTATCTATAGATAGGCAGGGACTTATTGAAACAATAGGTTCTTTGTTAATAGCTTCAATTGTTATACGTTTATTATTAATAGTTTTAATTGGACCTCAAATAGTAGGAATATAGTATGAAAACGATGTATTGGCACCGTAAATTTTTATCACGTTATATAATTTTGTTTTTAACGGTATTTATGATTATTTCATTGTACATAGTTGAAGGAAATTTAGTCGTTGAAACAAAAGGGTACACTCAGAAGTTACAAGCAGCAAAAATGGCAGATTATGCTTTTGAGCAAACTGAAAGGCTATTTATGTCAAAAGGCTATTTATGCCCAAGAATGGGAGATATTTCTTGTACTGGATTAATAGGTCTATCAATGACTGAGATTACTACAGACTCTGGTGACTTGTATGCAAAAAGATCTTCTGTAAATCCTAATATGGCAGCACTTTTTGTTGAATGGTTAAGTCAGCTTAATTTAAAGGAAGGTGATACTGTTGCTGTGCAGGCAACGGGCTCTTATCCAGCATTAGATATAGCAATGCTGTCAGCTATAAAGACATTAAAGTTAAAACCTCTAATTATTTTCTCTGCAGGAGCTTCACAGTTTGGTGCAAATAGACCAGACTTTACTTGGCCAGATATATATCATAATTTAGTTGAGAAAGGGATATTTGACTATAAGGTTTTAGGTATAACTTTAGGAGGTTCTCATGATAATGGTTATGGAATGACTCCAAGAGCGATCTTAAAATTAAATGATGCAATAAAAAGAAATGGTTATGAGGTAATTAATATACCTTATAAAGATGCTACTAATACCTCTGTTAAAAAGCGTATGGAACTTTATAAGAAAGCAGCCGGTGAGAATAAAATTAAAGCTTATATAAACGTTGGCGGTAATATGGCATCTATAGGTCTTAAGCAGATTAAACCTAAAATAACTGATAAAAAAGATGATAATCATAAGAAAACATCAAAAACTAATAGTTCTGAGAAAATGATAGTTAAGTTACATAGTTTCCCTGCTGGAGTTACAAAAAGCTTACCACCTGAGTATAAGTATGTAAATTCTGTTGCAGTGAATTACTTAAAAGATGATGTGCCAGTTGTAAATGTTAGAGATATAAATAGTTCTATAATCAAAGACTATGGTTTAGCATATAATCCAACTACAGTTGTACCTCCTGGGCAAGGCGCTGTTTTCTCGCAGAAAAAATATAATACAACTCTAGCTGCAATACTATTAATAATTGATATTGCTTTAATTATCTTTATGGCATTTATTTCAAGAAAGTATCTAATTTCTTTTAAAACGAAGTAGTTATAAATTGCTTTGATTTTTAATTCAATTTATCATTTAACTAATATATATCAATTTTTTAGTTAATATGTTTTGTTACTATAATCTTAATAAGCTTATTTCAAGTTATCTTCCTGATGAAGAAAGACACAAAATAGCAAAAGCTTTTATATTTGGAGCGGATGCTCATGAGACACAAGTGCGAAGCTCAGGAGAGCCATACTTTACTCACCCTGTAGCAGTGGCATGTATATTAGCTGAGCTTAGGATGGATGTTGATACCGTTATTGCAGCATTATTGCATGATGTTGTAGAAGATACAGAGTATACGGCAGAAGATATTTCAGAGCGGTTTGGAGATAAGGTTGCTCAGCTTGTTGAAGGTGTGACAAAACTTACCCAAATTCGCCATAAAAATAAAGTTGAGCAACAAGCAGAAAATTTCCGAAAACTACTTTTATCTGTAACAAAAGATGTTCGAGTTATTTTTATAAAATTGGCTGATAGATTGCATAATATGCGAACTTTAGCTCCTTTGAAGCCTGAGAAGAAAAGAAGAGTCTCTAAAGAAACATTAGATGTGTTTGCACCATTAGCTCATAGATTAGGTATTAACACCTTAAAAGAGCAACTCGAGACGCTTGCATTTGAAGGAATGCATCCTTATAGATATCATATATTAGAAGAAAAAGTTAAAAAAGTAGAAAAGAATAAAGAAAAAGTTTTTTATCAAGTAAAAGAAGCTTTAGTTGAAAAACTAGGTGACCTAGTTACTTCTGATGATATAAAATCTAGAAAGAAAACTTTATATAGTATCTATAATAAAATGCGTAAGAAAGGTATCTCCTTTGATGAGATTATGGATATGTATGCATATAAAGTCATAGTACCTAATAGAATTGATTGTTATGTTGCATTAGGTAAGGTGCATGAGCTATATAAGCCGATTCCTCAAAGATTTAAAGATTATATAGCTACACCAAAAGCAAATGGTTATAGATCAATACATACTGTCGTTTCAGGTCCATATAATATTCCTTTAGAGATACAGATTAAAACTGAGCAAATGGATCGCCAAGCTGAGTACGGTATTGCGGCTCATTGGAGTTATAAGATTGGTGAAAAAACAGATAAAGCCTTACAAAGATGGCTTAAGAAAATTTCTGATATTAACGTTTATACAGCCAGTTCAGTTGAATTTTTGGAAAATGTCAAAGCAGATGTATTTAATAATGATGTTTTTGTCTTTACTCCTCAAGGAGAAATTGTTGAGTTACCTATAAATTCAACCTGTGTTGATTTTGCTTATTTTATACATACAGATATAGGGAATAAGTGTCTTTCTGCAAAGGTAAATAGAAAATCTGTGCCTCTTAATTATAGGCTTAAGCAAGGTGATCATGTTGAAATAGTTACTTCAGCAGTAGCAGATCCAAATCCTAGTTGGTTAAATTTTGTTGAAACAGGTAGGGCTAAGTCTGCCATTAAAGAGTTTTTAAAACAGCAATATAAAAACACAGACTATATAAAAGGTAAAGAACTTGTTGAGAGTCGACTTAAGTCTCTAGAAGTAGAGTTAAAAGAAGTACCAAATGAAATTATAGATGGAGCATTATTTAATTATGAAGGAATTGATACTATAAATCGTTTTTACTTAGATACAGGCTTAGGGTTAATAGATCCAAGTAATTTTATTGAATTTATTGTTAAGTATTTTGATGATATGCGCAATTCATACAACAAATCTTCTATATCTAAAATACAAATTAGATATGGTGATGATCCTCGCATTGCAGATTGTTGTTTACCGTTACCAAATGATGAAATCTTAGGAGTTGTTAATGATGATGGTAATGTTGAAGTGCATAGAAAAAGCTGTAATGAACTATATGCCAAGCTTAAGCAAGAAGATGTTAAGCAGATAGAAGCTGATTGGTTTGTAAATAGTGATGACGATCCAAGTTTTAAAACTCGTATTGCTATCACTCTTAAAAATATACCTGGGTCAATTGCAAAAATTACAGCAACACTTGCTAGAGAGGGTGTTGATATTAGAACCTTTGAAATGATGTCTGTAGATAATAAACATGCAAAATTAGCATCTATTGTGGTTGTTAGGAATAGAAGAGAGCTTTATCTATTAATTCGTTTGATAAGAAAATTAGACGTTTGTGTAAATGTGGAGAGAATCCTTAATATAACTAAAGATTAAATGTTAGTTCTAGCATTAAATGCGTGCAGTAATGTTTGTTGATCTAGATATTCTAATTCTCCTCCAAATGGAACTCCAAAGCCAATTCGAGAGATTTTTATATCACGACTAATCATTTGAGAAATAAAATGAGCAGTAGTCTCACCTTCTACGGTAGGACTTATAGCAAGTATTATTTCATCGATCTCACGTGACTCAATTATCTCAGATAAAATATCTAATTTAAGCTCATTAGGGCCGATTCCATCTAAAGGAGAGATTCTACCATTTAATATGAAATATTTACCTCTAAAAATTCCCGCCTCTTCAATAGCTATCATATCTAACATACTTTCAACTATGCATAACTTATTATCATTTCGGTTTGAACTATTGCATATATCACAAATAGTGTTTTCTGTGAGCGCTTGGCATTGCTGACATTTTGTGATTGTTTGAGTTGCCTCTAAAAGTGAGTTAGCAATAGCAATAGCTGTCTCTGGGGATTTATCTAGTAAATGTAACGCAAGTCGCTGTGATGACTTTTTACCGATAGTTGGTAATTTACGTAAAGATTCTATTACAGCTGTAATCTTCGGAGAGAATATCTTATTGTTCATTATTTGAAAGGAAAGTTCATTCCACTTGGTAAATCAATACCAGCATCTTTTGCCATTTTCTGAATATCTGTAGAAGAAGAGTTTTCTTCAACTTTCTTAACCGCGCTATTAACAGCAGCAGCAACTAAATCTTCTAACATTTCTTTATCTTCACTCATTAGAGAGCTATCAATGCTTACTGATTTAACATCGTACTTTCCAGTCATTGTTATTTTTACAAGCCCAGCTCCAGACTCTCCAGTAACTTCCATGTTATCACGTTGTTCTTGAGCTTTTTTCATTTGTTCTTGCATTTTTTGAGCTTGTTGCATTAGCTTTGACATATCAAAGTTCATTTTAGATCCTTAATTATTCTTACTTAAAATTTCTTTTACACATTCTAATATTTGTTCACTTGAGTCTTTTATCAATGTTTTTTTTGCAATTTGTGACATTTTTTCAAGTTGAGCTTTATTCTGTGATAGAGGCTTTATTATATCTATTAAATTTTCTAAAGTCATCTCTTGTTGTCTTAAGCAAAAACCAGCACCATTTTTGACAATATTTTGAGCATTAAAAAATTGATGATCATCAACTGCTGATGGTAGTGGTATAAATATTGCAGGTAATCCCGCAACAGCGCATTCAGAGACTGTTAGTGCACCAGCTCTACAAATTATCAAGTCTGCCCATTTGTATGCTGCTGCCATATCAAATATAAATGCTGAGATATCTTTAATATTTTCTACAGAAATATTTTTATAATTATCTTTAGTTTGCTCAAGTGTTAGCTTACCTGTTTGGTGCCAAACTTTAATATCAATATTTTGTTCTTTAGCTTTTGTAATTAAGCTTGGAATAATTTCATTTATAGCTTTTGCTCCTTGACTACCTCCAAGTATTAGAAGTTTTAGTTGAGGATTAGAGAAATCTTTAAGTTTGTCATTTAACTCAATTATATCCTTTCTTACAGGATTACCAACAACTTTTGTCCTAGCTAGTTGTTTTTCAGAAAAATGGTCTTTGATATTGTCTATATCAAATGCTAAGCATATTTTGCTAGCTAGTTTTGCTAAGATCCTATTTGTCAGCCCAATTTTTGCATTTTGCTCATGTATTATAATAGGTGTTTTGTTTTGAACTGCTGCAAGGCATATAGGTCCAGAAACATAACCCCCAAACCCTATTACAAGATCAGTTTTAAATTTTTTTAATATTGATCGAGCTTTAATTGTGCTAATTATTAACTTTAGAGGGAATGTGATTTTTTTGACGATTCCTTTTCTTCGAACGCCTGAGGATTTTATAAACTGGATATTAAAGTACTTAGGCACTATATTTGCTTCCATACTATTTGGAGTACCAACCCAGGTGACATTAGCTTTGTGTTGTCTCAATAGCTCAGCCACAGCTAAAGCTGGATATATATGACCTCCAGTTCCACCTGCGGTAATAATGATATTTTTATTTTCAAGATTCATATACTTTAATGACTAAAAATTTGTTTTTTACAAATTAATTTTAAAGTATTTTTATGCTATTATCATCAATTAGCTAAAATAAAAAACTCGGTTTGTTAAAGAGGGAATATGTCAGAAATTAATCACAATTATTTATATACAGAATCTAATGAGTGGGTAGAAGTTAAAGATAATATTGCAAGAGTAGGAATTGATGACTATTCGCAAAATGAATTTGGTGAGATTGTCTATGTAGATTTACCAAAAGTTGGTCAGGACTATTCTAAAGATGATGAGATTTGTGTTATTGAGTCTGTTAAAACAGCTTCTGATATTTACTCTCCATTATCTGGGAAAGTTGTAAAAGTTAATGAAGAGTTAGTAAATAACCCTAAGCTTATCAATAAATCATGCTATACAGATGGTTGGATATTTGAAATAGAGCTTAGTGATAAACAAGAAATAAATAATCTTTTGAAGCCAGAAGATTATAAAAATCATGTTGAATAAGAATCACTTCATATTAGTTCTTTTACTTTTTTTATCTCTTAACGTATTTGCATCAGAAAAATATCTAAATTACTGTAAAATATACAACCCTAAGAAAGGTATTGAGTATGAAACTCATACAAAGATATCTATAGATTTTTGTAAATATTATCTAAGATTGTGTAACGAAAAATATAATAATAAATGTAGGGCTGTAATGAATGGCTATCAAGGGCTTTATAATACAAATAAAGTTATAGCTACAATGCATGTTCTTTATAATGATGATTTTGATAGGCCAAATAACTAAAAATATTGTAAATGTTTAATAGTTTGTTTGGTTTTATAATCTAAAGTTTTGTACTCTACACACTAAGCATGATAAGTAATTTACATAGTTGACGCTATACCATATAATATAGCTCGTGCGTAATTTTATATTAATTTAAAAAAGAAGAAAAACATGATAAACATTACATTTCCTGATGGCTCGGTAAAAGAGTTTGAAAAAGGCGTTAATTCATTACAAGTTGCAAAATCTATCTCTCCAGGTTTAGCTAAAGCGACCGTAGGAGTGTATGTAAATGGTCAGTTGACAGATGCAAAAGATGCTATTGAGAATGACTGTGAGTTAAAACTTATTACGACAAAAGACTCTGATGGTTTAGAAATCCTACGTCACTCATGTGCTCATCTTTTAGCTCACGCAGTTAAAGAGTTATACCCTAAAACAGAGGTTACTATCGGACCTGTTGTTGAAAATGGCTTTTATTATGATTTTTCTTTTAAAGATAATATTGGTGAGTCGGATTTACCAAAAATAGAGAAGAAAATGAAAGAGCTTGCTAAAAAAGGTACTCCTGTTAGCTATAAAGTTGTTTCTAAAGATGAGGCTATAGAATTTTTTAAAGCTCAAGGTGAAAATTATAAAGTTGAAATAATTGATAGTATTCCAGCAGATCAGCAGATTAAAATTTATACTCAAGGTGAGTTTAGTGATCTATGCCGTGGTCCTCATATTCCAAGTACAGCAGTTTTAAAAGCATTTAAGTTAACTAAACTAGCTGGGGCATACTGGAGAGGTGATTCTAACAATGAAATGTTAACTAGAATCTATGGAACTTGTTGGGCTACTAAAGAAGATTTAGAGCAATATCTTCATATGATAGAAGAAGCTGAAAAACGTGATCATAGAAAAATTGGTAAAGCTTTAGATTTATTCCATTTCCAAGAAGAGTCTCCAGGAATAGCTTTTTGGCATGATAATGGAACTAGAATCTGGCGTGAAGTAGAAGACTATATGAGAGCTTCTAACAATAAGTATGGTTGTGGTGAAATTCGTACTCCATTAATAGCGGATTTTAGTCTATGGGAAAAATCTGGGCATGCTTCAAAATATGCTGAAAATATGTTCTCAACAAAATCAGAGAATAGAGATTTTGCAATTAGACCGATGAATTGCCCAACTTGTGTACAAGTCTATAATACTAAGCTACATAGTTATCGTGATCTACCAATTAGAATGGCTGAGTTTGGTATAGTACATAGAAATGAACCATCAGGATCTTTACATGGTTTGATGAGGGTTCGAAGCTTTACTCAAGATGATGGCCATATTTTCTGTTCACCTGAGCAAGTTGAAGAAGAAGTTATCTTAATGGTTAAACAATGTTTTGAGGTTTATAAAGATTTTGGCTTTAATGATTTTGATGTAAAGATTGCTCTAAGACCTGAAAATAGAATTGGTGATGATGAAACTTGGGATAAATCTGAGCAAATGCTTAAAAATGCTTTAGAGGCTAATAGTGTTGCTTATGAGTTGTTACCAGGTGAGGGCGCTTTTTATGGACCTAAGATCGAGTTTCATCTAAAAGATGCCATTGGTAGAAGTTGGCAGTGTGGTACAATACAGCTAGATTTCTCTATGCCACAAAGATTAGGTGCTACTTATATTGATAAGAATGGCGATAAGCAAGTTCCTGTAATGTTACATAGAGCTATAGTTGGTTCTTTAGAAAGGTTTATTGGTATGCTTATTGAGCATTATGCAGGTAACCTACCATTATGGCTAACTCCGACACAAGTTGTTGTAACTGGAATTAGTAATTATCAAGATGAGTACTGTAAAGAAGTTTTCGAAGCTTTAGAAAAAAATGGTATTCGCACAAAAATAGACTTGAGAAATGAGAAAATAGGGTTTAAAATACGTGAGCATACTCTTTTACGTGTTCCTTACCTTATTATTCTAGGTAAAAATGAGCAAGAGCAAAAAGTTGTAAATATAAGAAAACATAATGGTGAAGCATTAGGACAAATGTCTGTAGATGATTTCTGTGTTTTTTTAAAAGAGCAAATAAAAGCTAAAAAATAATAATTTCTGTGGAGGAAAAAAGTTATTAAAACGGATAAAAAAGCACCTATTAATGAGCAAATAAAAGCTAAAGAGGTGCGTCTAGTTGGTGTTGATGGAGAGCAAATTGGAATTGTGTCGATCAATGAAGCTTTAGCATTGGCTGAAGAAGCTGATGTTGATTTGGTTGAAATGGTAGCAAATGCTAAGCCACCAGTTTGTCGTTTGATGGACTATGGTAAGTACTTATTTGAACAAGGTAAGAAAAAAGCACAAGCTAAAAAGAACCAAAAACAGACACAGGTAAAAGAAGTAAAACTTAGACCTGTGACTGATGTAGGGGACTATCAGGTAAAACTACGCAACCTGATAAAGTTCTTAGAAAAAGGCGATAAAGTAAAAGTTACGCTGAGATTCAGAGGTAGAGAAATGTCACACAAAGAATTAGGTATGGAAATGCTTAAGCGTATGGCAAATGATGCTGCTGAACACGGTGTAGTGGAACACCAACCTAAAATGGAAGGTCGCCAAATGATTATGGTTTTAGGACCAAAGAAAAAGTAGTAAATAAAAATAACAATTAATACAAATGCGGAGTATTTAAAAATGCCTAAGTTAAAAACTAAGAGTGGTGCTGCTAAGCGCTTTAAAAAGACTGGTAAAGGTGGTTTCAAACACCGTTGTGCAAATCGTGCTCATATCAACACTAAAATGACTACTAAAAGAAAACGTCATTTAAGAGGTATGAATCAAGTAGCTAAGGTTGACACACCTAGCTTAGTTCAACAAATGCCTTACGCATAATATTGAACGTAGATTTGTTTATCAATTTTTAAAGTGGAGATTAAATTATGTCAAGAGTAAAAAGAGGCGTAACAGCACGCGCACGTCATAAGAAAGTTTTAAAACAAGCTAAAGGTTACTACGGAGCTCGTTCAAGAGTATACAGAGTAGCTAAACAAGCTGTAATTAAAGCAGGTCAATATGCATATAGAGACCGTAAAGTTAAGAAAAGAACATTCAGATCGCTTTGGATTGTTCGTATTAATGCTGCTGCTAGACAGCATGATATTAGCTATAGCCAATTAATCAACGGCTTAAACAAAGCTGGTGTTGAGCTAGATAGAAAAGCATTAGCTGAATTAGCTGTATACAACAAAGATGCATTTGCTGCAGTTGTAGAAAAAGCAAAAGCTGCTTTAGCTTAATAATAGTTTATATAGTATCTATTCAAAATTTCAAAACTTAAGTGAAATACTTAAATCCTTTACTTATTAAAAGATTATCTATCATAATTTTTTTTAGTTTAGGAATGTTCTTATTCTTTATTCTAAACGGATTTAAGTACTTTAATTTGAGAGAACTACAATTAGCTTACAATAAAGCAAGCTTATATGTTATAGAACATATTATATTATCATCTTTTATATATGCTTTAATATATATGCTTACAGTTTTTTTCTCAGTTCCTATAAAACCTTTTTTAAAGATATTAGCTGGATTATTATTTGGATTATATTTAGGGTTTGTGATCTCTCTATTATCCGCAACTACAGGGGCTATGTTAACATTTTTAATTATAAAGTATACTTGGGGAGAAAGCTTTAGTAATTCAAAAATTAAGGTTGTTTCTAAGTTTAAGTCTCTTGTAATTAAACATCCTATCTTAATTCTATTTGTTGCTAGATTAACGCCTATACCTTTTTTTATACCTAATGTTTTAGCTGCTATCTTAAAAGTTAAAAATAGTATTTTCTTTTTTACTACTTTGCTGGGGATAATACCTTTTACATTTATATATGTTTGGTTTGGAGTACATTTTAAAGATACTATAGCAGCGAATACTTCTAATAGTTTCGTTGATTATAAATTTGTACTTGCTTTGAGTGTATTAGGCCTAATGTCTTTAATACCTTTTATATTTAAGGCTTACTATAAAAAAGTGAAAAAATAGCAAATATCTAAGCGTACTTTGTTAGGCCATTTATCTTATAAACTTTTAGCTTAACATAGCGTACTAGAGATCTATCTTGAATATGTAATACTTCTTTAGCATTTTTAGGTTGTACTTTTTCAATATCAATAATTGATCTATTTAACATTAGTCCATGAGTATGAGTTAAAAGTTCATTTTTACTTGCAAAAGGATTGTTATATAAAACAGAAGATAGTTCTTTATTAACCTTTGTTAATTTCTTGTCATGGAAATTACTAACCACACCCATGATAGCAAAATTAACATCATTCTCTTTATATTCTTTTTCATCATAGTAATTAGGTTCTGTGCACAAAAATAAATTCTCATCGAAGCCAAATAAAAGTACAAGCTAATTTAATCATACCCAGATATGCTGAAATGGTTTTATCAAACCTAGAAAATACTCTTCTAAAATGCTTAATTTTAGAAAAGAAATTCTCAATCAAATGTCTTTCTTTGTATATTTGAATATCAAAATCTATAGGGTTTATAGTATTTGATTTGCAGGGAATAACAGCTTCAGAGGATATATTTTGAATATGTTCTCTAATTTCATTAGAGTGATATGCTCTATCAGCGATAACTTTTGTATTATATACCTTCTGTAGTAGGTCTATTGCCACTTTACTATCATGAGTTTTACCTTCTGACAGTAATACTTCCAGCGGGTTGCCTAAAGCATCGGTCATAGCATGAATCTTGGTGGTTACTCCACCAACTGATCTACCAATTGCTTGGTTATCATTCTTGTCATATCCTGTAGCACAGGCATGTGCTCTTGCTATCGTTGAGTCAAGCATAACTTCTTGTAAATCAGGATTTTGCACTGACTTAAATAATTTAGAGAATATGTCTTTATCACTCCAATCCTTAAAACGCTTATGTATTGATCTATATTTACCATAATAAAATGGTAACATTCTCCATTGGCAGCCTGTACGTAATACATAAAATACTGCTTCAATAAACAATCTTAATTTGTCTTCATCATTGGTATGTATACCTTTTTGTGATTTTAAGAATAATAAAATACTTGACCAGAATACTTCTTTTATATGATAATGCATTTGCTAAACCCTTGGTATTTATTGTCTTTCAACTTCTAAATAACAACGGTTTAGCTATTTTCAATCTAATTTAGCTTTTTTTGTGCACAGAACCTATTAGAGTTATTAAATATATTTTCTCTGTTAATAGGAGCTTTAGTTATAGCTTCTGCATTTACTGTTGAAAATTGCGCACAGCCAACAACAGCAAATGGAGATCTTAGTTGTTTATATATCTGTCTATATATATCGGCTAAAGAGTATTCATGATCAAAAGAAAAGTATTTAACATAGTAGTTAACAGGAGTATTTTTAGGAATAAGAAAAATTCCTGTAGTAACAAATTCAGGCCCCCACATCAAAGGGTCTCTCTCTGTGCGGCTTACATCTGTCCGTGATGAATAGATCATATTATTAAGTAAAATACATTCGCCCAAATTATAGACACTTTGAGGCGAGCCAAGTTCAAAACCATAATCAAAATCACTGGCAAGAAAACGTTTATGTTGTAGTTCTTCTGGAACAATACCATGAATAACATTATCAACATGGCCAATATATGCTAGAGTTTCTGCATTATCATTTTGTTTTTCAAAGAAAATCATAATTAATTACCTAAATTTGCCTCATGAGCTTTTGTAAATAGATCAATATTATCAGAATAATCTATTTCTATGTCTATTACTGTAGGTTTATTAGAGTTTAAATAATTATTATATACTTCTGTAATATCATTAGGTTGGTTTATTTGGACCCCATTAGCTCCAAACGCAGCTGCAAATTTTGGTATATCAATATTTCCAAGTTTAACAGATGCATCTCTTTTATATTTCATCTCTTGCTGTTCTTTTACCATATTGTAACTACCATCTCTCCAGACAAAGTGAATAATATTGATGTTTTCTCGAACTGCAGTTTCTAGTTCCATCGCTGAGAATAAAAAACCGCCATCGCCGGAAATACTTATTACTTTTTTATTAGGGTTAGACAGTTTGACAGCCATTGCCCAAGGTAGCCCAACACCTAAGGTTTGTTGCCCATTACTAAAAAGTAATTGGTGAGGTTTATGGGATATTAGATACCTAGCTAACCACATATATACAGATCCAACATCGCAACATATAATTGTATAGTCATCTATAATTTTATTAAGTTCATAGATAAATCTTAGAGGGTGGATAGTGTTATTTTTGCCTATCTTACTTTTACCTTCCCTTATTTTATCAAAGAGTTCATCCTGAAGGTTTTTGTATGAATGAATACTAATATCTGTTATACGATTTGATAAGTGTTCAATATTCTCTTTTATATTTCCAAGTAATTCACACTCAGGTTGATATGTTGTATGTATATTTGCAGGATGGTAGTTTATATGGATTATCTTTTTAGACGATTCTGCATTCCAGATCTCAGGATCATACTCACATAGATTAAACCCTACAGTTATTACTAAATCAGACTTTTGAAGTAGTTTATCACCAGGCTGGTTTTTAAATAAGCCAACTCTGCCATAAAAACAAAATAAAAGATTTTTAGGTATAACTCCTGCTCCTTGATATGTTGATATTGCAGGAATTTGATATTTACGTATAAGCTTAATGATAGCCTCTGTATTTTCAGGTCTAGAAGCTTCCTGTCCTAAAAGTAAAATAGGTCTTTTAGAGTTAGCAATATATTGACAAGCTTTTGTAACTTCTTCTTTATTTGCATGTCCATAGTTTATATTTATTAAGTTTGAGCATGGTATAGCTTTAGTTTGATTAGAAAGTATATCTTGAGGGAGGCTTATAAAACATGATCCTGCTTGGGGAGATGTTGAAAGTCTAAAGGCATTTGCTATTACCTCAGGGATAATATCAGCGGTTGTCACCTCAATAGATGATTTTGTAACATTTTCAAGTAGTTTTGCATTATCAGTGTTTTGATGAGTTTCTCTGAATTTCATACTTAGGGGAACGTTACCTCCTAAAGCTACAATAGGATCTCCTTCTGTTGTTGCGGTTAAAAGGCCTGTAGCTAAATTTGCTACACCAGGACCTGAAGTGACTAGTACAACTCCAGGTTTTCCAGTAACTCTGCCATATGCAGCAGCCATAAAAGCAGCATTTTGCTCATGCCTACATAGGATAACTTTAATATTTGAATCCACTAGAGCGTCAAAAACAGCATCGATTTTTGCACCAGGTATACCAAAAACATATTCTACTTTTTGTCTTTCTAGACATTTAACAACAAGTTGAGCACCTGATAACATAATAGCTCTCCTAAATTTATGAAAATAATAGATTAATACATAATAAGATAGCTCAAAATAGATGTATATACCATATACTATAAGCAAGTTCATTTTAAAAATTGAAAGGAATTTTTTGATGTCAAAGTATAGTTTTATGGATGATTACAGCGAAGGTTGTCATCCTAATATTCTTAGAGTACTAAATGATACTAACCTTATTCAGCAAATGGCTTATGGTAATGATGAATATTCTTATCAAGCAAAAAAACTAATATCTAAACATCTTAATAAGGTTGGTGTTGATATACATTTTGTTGCAGGTGGCACACTTGCTAATTTAATCTGCATTTCTAGTATACTAAAGCCTTATGAAGCAATAATTTCTGCAGGAAGCGGTCATATTGCTTTGCGAGAGGCAGGAGCAATTGAAGCAACAGGGCATAAGATAATTTCTGTGAGTTCAGCAAATGGAAAGTTGACTTCTAATGATATTAAAGAAGTGCTTAAGAATAACTCTCACACTCCACATATGGCAAAACCTAAATTAGTCTATATATCAAATTCAACAGAGCTTGGAACTATATATACAAAAGCTGAACTACAAAAGTTATCAACAATATGTAAAGCAAATGATTTACTCTTGTTTATTGATGGAGCAAGGCTAGGTGCTGCTTTGACAGCTAAAAATAATGATTTGACTTTGACAGATATTGTAGAGTCTGCAGATATATTTTGGATAGGCGGAACTAAAACGGGAATTTTATTTGGCGAGGCTATAGTTATTCCAAATAAAAGGTTAGCTTATGAGTTTGATTTTAATATTAAGCAACGAGGGGCTTTATTAGCTAAAGGTAGGGTGTTAGGTCTTCAATTCAGAGAATTATTCTCTAATAATCTTTTTTTTGATCTAGCTAGACATGCTAATAAAATGGCAGAAAAGCTTTCGCAAGCAATAATTGATGCTGGTTTTAGATTATTGCAACCTACACAAAGCAATCAGGTTTTTGCTATTTTTCCAAATACTTTAATTAAAACTCTTCAAGAGAAGTTTGCATTTTTTGTTATGAATGAAATTGATGAACAAAGCTCTATGGTACGGCTAGTTACTTCTTGGGCTACAATAGAGGAAAAAGTAGATGATTTTATAAAGGAAATAATTAAATAAATAGTAGGGTGTTCTATATGAAAATAAAACATATAATTAACGCAAAGACTAATAATATAGGTAGTTTAGAAGTTAGGCGAGTTCTACCAACAGCAAAACAAAGAATGGTTGGTCCATGGATATTTTTTGATCATTTTGGACCAGTTGAGTTACTGGTTGGAGATTGTATGGATGTTAGACCACATCCTCATATTAATCTGGCAACAGTTACGTATTTGTTTGAAGGAGAAATTTATCATAGAGATTCATTAGGGACTGCTCAATTGATATTGCCAGGAGAAGTAAATCTTATGGTAGCAGGTAAGGGAATTACACATTCTGAACGTGAAAGAGATGAGACTAAACTAAAAAATCGTACTCTTCATGGTATACAGCTTTGGTATGCTTTACCTAAGTCTTATGAAGAGATTGAACCTGATTTTTATCATTACTCTAGTGATGTATTACCAGAGTTTGCTATAAATAATATAAGCTTTAAACTTTTAATTGGCGATGCTTATGGTTATAAATCTCCAGTAAAAACATATAGTCGAACTTTATATATTGAGATTAATATTCCTAAGGCTGGCTCTATTGCATTGCCAACCGAAGAAGAGTTAGCTATCTATGTAATTAAAGGTAAGATTGAGTATGATAAAAATATTATAAAAAGTCACACGATGCTTGTGATAGATAGTGAGGAAATGTCTAAATTAAATGCTTTATCTGATTCACAGGTTATTATAATTGGTGGAGATAAACTTTCTCATAGATTTATTGAGTGGAACTTTGTTTCAAGTAGTAGACAAAGAATTAATCAAGCAAAAGATGATTGGGTAAATGGCAAGTTTAAAAAAGTATATGATGATGAAGAGGAGTTCATTCCATTGCCAAAATAGAAGGAGTTAAAGCTATATGTTTTATTATTAAGGTTATAGCTTAGGCTAATCGTTATATTTAGTGATTATTTTTATGAATAATAACATAGTAATAAACGTACAAATAAATAAACTAACTCCTAAGCCAAAAGTACTTTCTATATGTAAGAAATTAATAATAGCATTTATTAGTGATGTTCCGGACATTTGCAGAAATCCAGAAACTGCCGCAGCAGTCCCCGCAATTGTTGTAAAAGGAATTAAAGATAATGCGACTGTATTTGAAAATGTTAATCCAAGTCCCACTGTTAGAATAAATAAAAAACTTAGTAAAATTATTAAATTTAGTCCAGTTAATCCAATAATGATTATCCCTATACTAGAGGTAAAAGCGCAAGCGATTCCTATTAGAATTTGATATCGACATCTAATAGAATTTCTCAAATGGTGAACTAAAAAATTACCAAGAATATAACCAAATGCTGGAATCATTATTAATGTACCATAAGCAGCTTCTGATAAGTGAAATTTTTTTTCAAAAATAAATGGACTAACTGCAAGATATAATATTTGAGAAGAATATATAAAAATAATCATAAAAACACATAGTAAATACTGTTCATGAAAGAATAAATCCTTTAAAACATATAAAATACTTTTATTGTTTTTCTTTTTACTCAATTCTCTATAATGTGTCTCAGGTAAAAAATAAATAATAGCTAAAATTATAATAATCATATAAATAAGTAAGCTAGCAAATATCATTTGCCAATTAAAAAAACTTGCGATAAGACCTCCAATAAAGGGAGCAATAGCTGGAGTTATAGAAACTACCATGATTAGTATAGCAAAAGCAGATGGTAAATCATTTTTTGAGAAGCTATCACGAATAACTGCTCTTGCTAGAACAGCTGCTGCACCAGCTCCAATACCTTGAAAAAATCTTGAGATGAAAAAGATTTTTGAATTATGAGAGAATAAAAGTAATAAAATTGTAGCTAAAATTAAAATAATATAGCCAATTAATAAGCAAGGTTTTCTTCCAAAATAATCAGATAGAAAACCGTAAAAAAGTTGTGAAATACCATAAGCTAATAAGAAGATAGTTATACTAGACTGTGCTAAGCCTACATTTATAGATAAAGATTTAGCAATAGCTGGTAATGATGGTAGATAAAGGGTGATGCATAGTTGTCCAATTGTTACAAAAAATATTGTAATAAATAAGATATGTCTTAGTTTTTTTGAATGTCTTAGCATGTTTTCTCCTATTTACTGAACGATCGATAAATATGTTATCAAATATTGATCAAGTGTTCAATATTTGTTGAAGTCTTATTTTAGAAAGATTAATTTACTAAACAATAAGGTTTTATAGATATTAGAGTTAAACAATATAAATAGACAATATGTTGTATAATTGTTCTTTAAAATTATTCTGGAATTAGTAGTTTTAAGAAGTTTTAATATTTTGTTTTAAATTTTATATAGTTTCAATCTCACCATTTTTCTTAGCCATAATAACAGTATCAGCTGGCTTAAGAGCGAAGATACCATTAGTCACAACGCCAGTTATTTGGTTTAATTGGCTTTCAAGTTTTAGAGGATTGTCGATTTTTAGATTATATACATCTAGAATAACATTACCATTATCAGTGACTGTCTGCTCTCTATATACAGGCTGACCACCTAGCTTAACTATTTCTCTAGCAACAAAGCTTCTAGCCATAGGGATAACTTCTACAGGAAGAGGAAACTCGCCTAGAGTATTCACTTTTTTAGATTCATCAATAATACAGATGAATTTTTTTGCTGCGGCAACACATATTTTCTCGCGTGTAAGAGCAGCACCACCACCTTTGATAAGCTCTTTATGGTTGTTGCATTCATCAGCACCATCAATATATAAATCAATCTCCACAGCATAATTAAGATCAACTACTTCAAAACCTAATTCTTTAAGTTTTTTTGTTGAGTCTTCAGAGCTTGATACAACAGTCTTTATTTTATCTTTATAGTTAACTAGTTCTTGTATAAGAAAACCAACTGTACTGCCTGTACCAACACCTAGAGTGATTTCTGATTTTATATATTTTGCAGCTTCAATAGCAGCCGCTTTTTTTAGTTCGTCTTGATTACTTTTTTTATTAAAAAACATTTCTAAAATTTTCTCTGATTAAGTATATTGCTAAAAAAGCTTCCTTTCACAATATATATAATTATACATGCAATACTAGCTATAAACTGCCACATTATTGACATTGGTAAGAATATATATCCAATAGTTACAAATATGCAAATAAAAGGAATAACTATGCGTAAAATTATATTAAATAATGGAGAAAGTTTTGTATTAGTATGTTTTAAGATTTCATAACTTAGTTTTTGGGCGTCATAGATCCATCCAATAACAAAAACATCAAATAAAAATAGGAAGATTATTAGAAGGTGGAAGCCAAACATATCAGAGAAGTCTATATATGCTATTCCAGTTTCGATAAGCCCTATAGTCATTATTAGTGGTATTATTAGGAAAAGAAGTTTTGTGTATATGTTGTCACCTAATCTATAAATGTATTTTAGAGCAGCTATAAATACTACAAGGTTTAATGTTGTAAATACAACCTCAAGTAATAAGTAGTATGTTGGTGAATTTGCTTTAACAATTTGGAATACTAATTCTATAGGCATTGCTTCATTAGGCTGTAAGTAAGTTCTATAGTTGCCTAGCATTGAGTATATTGTTATACATATTATAAGTGAAAAAATAATGTTATAAAAAACACTTTTAAAAGACGCGACTTTAAGCTTTTTATAGTCGTTATCAACGATATTTATTATATTTTTGTAGAATGCGATAGATATAAAGTTACTCAAAATAGCATATACTAGGGCAAGTGCTAACATACTGCGTAATTGTTCAGTATTTTGATAGTTTAGCTCAAATAAGAAATCATGGATACCGTTTATACTTTGAGGTAGATATATTACCATCAGCATTAAAATTATAACTAGATATAGAGATATATGAGCAGCTGTTTTAAGTAGGTTATTTAGGTTTATCTTTTCAAGATTAGTTAGAACAAATAATATAAAGATAATAATAAATACAGCTGTTAATGATGAATATATTGGTATATCTGTATCAAACTTTAAGCTAGCATCACTTAGTCTATCTATAGCAGGGATATTATCAAAGAAATCTAAAACATATGTTGCCATATTAAACATTATCAATGAAACTAGAATTATCATTGCTCCAGCAAGTAGAATGCTTATTGGTTTAAGCTTAGATGTACCTGTAATGTGAGCAATTAATTTACTATGAGAAGTTAGTTGAGGTAAGGTTTTTTGTAAGTATATTGCAGCTAAATTCATTGGATAGCAAAGTAGTATTAAAAAAGCTACATAAGCATAAAAGAATTCAAGTCCGTTATATTTAAATACATTTGTAAAAAAGCTGAAGCTAAAACATGTAGCTGTTGAAACGAGACCTATAACTAACGGAGTAGATGTTTGCTTAATCTTCATTTATTTTCCTAATTTTTAGTTTATTGCGCAATAGTTTCCACGAAAAGTGATGTTTTTAATAATCTTCGTATCTTTATTTACAGATACCCATGTTGTGCACATTAGTGCTCCAAACTGGACAAATTGAGGATTTCTATTTGCCATAATTAAACTATTCATAGGGTTTCCAGCTTGTTGAATTGAGCCAGCATTTATAGCTTTCCTAATGTACACATAGGTTTCGATATTAGGATCTGGAACAACTTGAATTACATTTTGAGGGTACCCAAATTCTTTTATGTATCCATTAATACTTTTACCAATCCATGCTTTTTGCTGATCTATATATTTTTGCCTAGTGGCACACGAAAATAGAGTAGCTATTAAGCAAGTGAGGAAAATTATTTTAAAAAGCTTTTTTGTCATAGCTACTCCTATTTTATAAATCCTGTTTTTTTCATGTAAATAGTTAGTAGAGATATAGCTGCTGGTGTAATACCTGGAATTCTTGATGCTTCACCTAATGTAGAAGGTTTTTGCTCAGTTAGTTTTTGTAAAACCTCATTTGATAATCCATTAACTTGGTAATAGTCAAAATCTAAAGGTATTGGTTTTTGTTCAAAAACAGATATCTTTGCTATATCTTTACTTTGACGTTCTATATATCCAGAGTATTTTGCTGAAATTTCTATTTGTTCAATTACAGCCTCATTATCTAGACTTAAGTTTAATTCTGATATTTGCTGTAGTTTGTTATAATCTAACTCAGGTCGTTTTAATAAATCAAATAATGTACTTTCTCGAGTCATTTTTTTATCTAAAAACTTCTCTAATTCACGAGCTTTTTGTGTTTGAGGACCTATCCAGGTATTTTTCATTAGTTTAATATTTTCATTGATAGCATTTTTCTTATCAATGAAATGTTTTTCGTCGTCACTATTTAAAAGACCCAGTTCACAAGCGGTATCTGATAAGCGTAAGTCAGCATTATCTTCACGCAGGATCAGTCTATACTCTGCACGAGAAGTAAACATTCTATATGGTTCTTTTGTTCCTTTGGTAATAAGATCATCGATAAGAACACCAATATAGCTATTTGCTCGAGTCGGATACCATGATTTATCACTATCAAGACTTATACCAGCATTAATACCAGCAACAAGACCTTGAGCACCTGCCTCTTCGTAGCCTGTAGTACCATTTATCTGGCCTGCAAAGTATAAATTCTTGATATATTTTGTTTCTAAAGTTGGTTTTAAATCTCTTGGGTCAAAAAAATCATATTCAATTGCATATCCTGGACGCATAATAAAAGCGTTTTCAAAACCTTTGATTGAACGGATATATTCACATTGAACTTCAAAAGGTAGGCTTGTTGATAGACCATTTGGATATAGCTCTATACTATCTAAGCCTTCTGGTTCAACAAATACTTGGTGTCTATCCTTATCAGCAAATCTAACAACTTTATCTTCAATAGAAGGGCAGTAACGAGGCCCAATCCCTTCAATTAAACCACTATACATGGCAGATTTATCTAGGTTACTAGTTATAATCTCATGTGTTTTAGGATTTGTATAAGTAATATGACAAGGAACTTGTTCAGGGTGATTTATTTTTCCTTTTGAAAAAAATGAAAAATAAGGTGCTGGACTATCACCATGTTGGACATCCATTACACTAAAGTCAACAGATCTTCTATCTATGCGAGGAGGCGTTCCAGTTTTAAGCCTATCTACTCTAAAAGGAAGTGCTCTTAAGCGTGCTGCTAGAGCATTTGATGGCTGATCTCCAGCACGTCCACCGGATTTTGAAACTTTACCAATATGTATTTTTCCACCTAGGAATGTACCTACAGTTAGAATTACTTTTTTAGCTTTAAATGTAATTCCTGTTTTTGTTACAGCTCCTGTTACAACATTATTTTCAACAACAAGATCATCAACAGAATCTTGGAAGATTTCTAGATTTTCTTGGTTATTGATTAGAGAATTTATTGCTTTTTTATACAAAATTCTATCAGCTTGTGCTCTTGTTGCTCTAACTGCAGGACCTTTACGAGAGTTAAGAATTCTAAATTGGATACCAGCCATATCAATAGCCTTAGCCATGATACCACCCATAGCATCTATTTCTTTAACTAAATGACCTTTACCAATACCACCAATAGCTGGATTACATGACATTTGTCCAATTGTGTCAATATTGTGGGTTAATAAAAGTGTTTTAGCACCTACTCGAGCTGATGCAGCAGCTGCCTCAACTCCTGCGTGGCCACCGCCAACTACTATAACATCGTAAGTATTACTGTAAATCATAATTAAGTATAAGCAATTTTATATTATTTTTATCAACTAGATTTTACTACATTTTGTTATAAAAATAACTACCCTAATGATATTAATTACCTAACTTTTGCAATATAATTTGCAATATGTTTATAGTTTTTTAAAGTAGATCTATAGTGTTTCAATTTAGTCAAATTTATCACAAATATATAGACCAAGATCCTACAAGGATTTTTCGTGATGGGGCACTAAAATCAGCGTTAATCTTATTTGTCTTTTTAGCAATAACGATATTTTTAGAGGTTAATAAAAATGTAATAATCTTAGGTATCTTATTCATAGCAAATATGACTGCTGCTATATTAACAGGGAGTATAGAGTCAAAGAAAAAAGCATTTTTCTTGTATGTATTTTTCTCTGTGATAGCGATAAATATATCACCTTATGTGCATTTGCTGTTGGAAAAAAATGTCTTATTATTTTTGCCTATCATATTTGTGGCATTCTGGATTCGTAGGTTTGGTGAGGCTTTTTTAATTTTTCCAGTAATGCTTGTTATTATGATGAGTATTTGTTTTTTTAGGTTTCCTCTAGAGGCAGATAAGCATATAGAGTTTACTTTTACAGCATTATTAATTGTTGTTGCGTTTTATATTTTGGTTATAAGTCAGTATAAGGTTATAAGTTATAGTGAAACACAAGCAATAATTAGTAGTTTTTTTAAAGTTTTTAATAAGAGCTATCTCGAAAAGTTTGAAAATGTAAAATATCGCAATTTTACTAAAGCAAAAATAATAAAATTTAGCCAAGAGAAAATGAAAACTGTTATTTCACTGCAAAACCATGGTCTTATGGCTTTAAAAAAAGCTGATCATGAGCATTGGAGATATTTCTGTCATAATATAATACTTCTAAATAGGTTATATGAGAAATTTATACTTAGTTATAAGAGAATTAGTCTGAAATATATGAGTTTAGCATTTAATGAGACTAAGCAAGAACAAGCTTTAATACTCAAACTAGAACAGCTATTTAAGGATACCGTTATATTAACAAACTATGTAGTTTATGATGAAAAAATATTAGATAGAAAGGTAGCAAAAGTAATAGCATTGCAATCTGAGTTTAAGAATTTTTATACTATGAAATATCTAGATAATAAAGAAAAAAGTAAATTATTGTTTGATAGTATTTTACTATTAGAAAATATGTTGATTGGCTTACAGAATATAAAAGAGGCGTACTTTGAAATTATTGAAAATCAGATTTAACTTGTCTGATACCACTTTGCTATCAGTAAGAGTATTAATAGCCACAATGATAGGTTTATCATTTTCTTATATACTTTTTACATTACTTGACCAGCATGAATTTTTAGTCAGGATATATTGGGTTGTGATAGCTATAGCAAGTGTATCTGCAAGTAGTAGTACTAATGTAATATATACAAGAGCAAAGTATATTATTATGTTTTGTATTTTAGGTACTACTTTTGGTTCGGCAATACTTTTTTTGATACAAAAAGATATTCACGGAGATTCTTATTTTCTTATCGTTGCTATTTTGTGCATAATAGGTCTTTGTCTAAATATGTATACAGCATTCATAAATTATGCAACAAGCGTGTTTTTCATTCATATTTATATAGTGATGTTTTTTGGATTGTTAGAAAGTTGGAGTAAATATACCTTTATTGCTAGGATATTATGTATCTTAATTGGTACCTCAAGCATTGTATTAGTTACATATCTTACTCGTGGCCGTAAGTTTTTACATATTGTCGTTAAAGAAATGGAGGAGTCATATTTGCGACTAAAAAATATAGTTGAGAATATCGATGAAACTATATCAAACCGTAAGATTATGCCGCTAATAGAAAGAAGTATTAAGCTTAATGATTTACTATATGATGCAAAATATGAGTTTTTGAGTAAAGAAAATTATCGTGAGTGTAAAAGAGTCTTGTTACTTATGGATGAGCTACTGCTAAGTTTAAGAAGCTATCGTGTATTAGAGCTTAAGAAAAATGAATATGCTCTTGGATTATATGAAGATATGAATCAATATACGCGAGACAAGATTAAAAGAAATTTTAAAAATATAACTATTCGTTATCAAAGATTAACTCAAAAAGACTAGACCTATAGCTTAAGTCAGAAATTTAGAATAGTTTTCATTAAAATGCTGTTTTATATATTTTATTAAAGAGCTTATTCTCTTTAGCTGATATTTTACTGGTAGAGATACTATAGAAAGTTGTGTAGTTTCTGCATATTCAGGTAATATTTCAATAAGGTTTTTATTTTTAATATCAGCATCTACATATATATCTACTAGTCTAGTAACCCCAATACCTAATAAGGCTGCTTGCTTCATTACCTTACCGTTAGCAACATAAGTACCGTTATTATGAATGTGTAGAGTGTAACTATTTTTATCAGAGACAAAAGACCATTGCTTAACACTTCCATAAATTAGAGGGATTTTTTCAAGTTGCCTAGGCTGTGTGATTTGACCATGTGTTTTTATGAAGACATCATTAGCAACATACTTTGTTGAAACTTTTCGCAGAGGGGATATTATTAAGTTTGAGTCAGGTAGATTTCCCATGCGAATAACTAAGTCATAGTCACTATCTAAAAGATTTATTCTATTGCTTGAAAAATCTAGATGTATGTTTACATTTGGATTTTGTTGTTGAAATTCAAGTAATATTGGAGCTATCACATCTTCACCAATAATACCGCCGACACAATTTATTTTAATACTTCCATTTAATTCACTATTTTCTTGTGTTGCAAGCTGTGTTGCTATATCTAGATCATGAAATGCTTTTTTACATTTTTGGTAGTATTCTCGTCCTATTTCTGTAAGTCGAACATGGCGAGTGCTTCTATATAAAAGCTGAACTTTAAGCTGATTTTCTAGATCTTTTATACTTTGGCTAAGATTTGATTTAGCTATACCAAGAATATCGGCAGCCTTAGTGAAGCTTTGTTGTTCTGCTACATAGATAAAAGATTGAATACCTCTCCATTGAATATTGTTCATTATTTTATAACAATGTTTTATTATTATTGGTATTTATCAGTCTAATAATTTTCTATAGAATTTACAATCAAGAAAACGATACAAAAACAAGTTAATTAAAAAAGGAGAAATAAAATGACAAAATCATTAGTAGTAATAACAGGAGCTAGTTCAGGAATCGGTGCTGCAATTGCTAAGCGTTTTTCAGAAGCAGGTCATTCACTTTTACTTATTGGTAGAAGAGTAGAAAAGATTCAAGAGTTAAATCTGCCTAATACAATGATCCGTAAAGTAGATGTAACAGATTCACAAGCTTTGAAAGCAGCTATAAAAGATGCTGAGGCTGAGTATGGACCTGTAGATTGTTTAGTAAATAATGCTGGATTAATGCTTTTAGGTCAGGTTGATACTCAAGATCCAATTGAATGGCAGAAAATGTATGATGTAAATGTGTTGGCTCTACTTAATGGTATTCAAGCGGTACTAGGTGATATGAAAGCTAGAAAAACAGGGACGATTATAAATGTAAGTTCTATTGCAGGTAAAAAATCATTCCCAAATCATGCTGCTTATGTAGGTACAAAATTTGCGGTTTCCTCAATGAGTGAGAATGTTCGTGAAGAAGTTGCGGGTGATAATGTGAGAGTTATGACAATTTGTCCAGGAGCGGTTGAAACTGAACTACTAAGCCATACAACTTCTGACAAAATTAAAGAAGATTATGAAAGTTGGAAAGAGTCTATGGGCGGAGTTTTAGTTGCAGATGATATTGCTAGAGCTGCTATTTTCATGTACAGCCAACCTCAGAATATTAATATTCGTGAGGTAGTAATTGCTGCAACTAAACAGCCTGCTTAGTTATCACTAGAGTTATTTTGAAGAGATTTATAGATTTTGTTTAAAACTACAGGAATTTCTAGAAATGCTCTAACTAGTCCTAGGCTGATAGAATACTTTAGTAAATAAACTATACCTGTAATAACAAAAGTATCAGTAGATATTACTCCTAGTTTAAACATGCTGCTTAGGACGTATAAGTGCAGAACTAGAAATAATGTTATTAGAACGAAGATTATTTTAAATAAATCACATATATATTTTTCCAGATCAACATTGGAAAAGTTGAATAAGTTTACAGTACATAGTTTGAATTTCATAATGTTTCCTATATCTATTTTTTAAAATTTCAATAAATTTTATACCAATAGTTTCATTTTATCATTTTTTAGTTTTTTTATCTTGTTAAAAGTTTAATTAAAATAGCTTTGGGTATAAAGGTTTGTTCAAAAATGACTATTATTCGCTCACTATTTCCATTAATAATAGTTACAAAGGTATGTTAAAATCATAGAATTGAAATAATTTAAAGAAATTTAAATAGTTAATATATTATGTTTGATAATCAGACTTTCTTATTTTATGACTTAGAGACAAGTGGTATAAATAACTCTTTTGATCAGGTTTTACAATTTGCCGCGATTAGGACAGACTTAGATTTTAATGAGATCCAAAGATTTAATTTCTTTGTTAAACTAAATCCTGATACTACTCCATCACCAATGGCAACAATCACGCATCATATATCTATTGCTCAAGCAAATACAGGAATATCGGAGTATGATGCTATCCGAAAAATTCATAAAATAATAAATACTCCAGGAACTATAAGTATTGGTTATAACACTCTTGGTTTTGATGATGAGTTTTTAAGGTTTGCTTTTTATAAAAATATGCTACCGCCGTACACACATCAATTTAAGAATAATTGTTCTAGAGCTGATTTATTTCCGATAGTTGCCTGTTATAGTGCATTTTTTAAAGAGGGGTTAATGTGGCCTAAAATTATAGATAATGAAGGCCAAGAAAAAATATCTCTAAAATTAGAAAATCTAAATCAAGAGAATAACTTTTATAGTGGTGGTCGAGCACATGATGCTATTACGGATGTAATTGTGACAGTCGAGCTTGCTAAAAAATTAAAATCAGCAAATCCAAAGATGTGGCAGTTTTTATTGGATAAATTTAATAAACAAAATGATGAAAATACTTTGTCACAGTTAGATGTCGGTGTTGAAATAGAAAATCATGGATATAAGCAAGCTATAGCTATAAGTGGTATTTTTGGCTCTAAAAATAATTTCACATCTGCAATATTAGACTTAGGTCAACATAGACACTATAAGAATCAAGAAATATTCTTACGTTTAGATAGTTATCTTTTTAGCGAGTTTATTGAAGAATTTGGAAGTTTAGAGGCAGAGCATTGGCGTTTGACAATTAATAAAAAATGGGGTGACATTCCATTGATTTTGCCTGCAAAGACACGTTTTGTAGGCAAGCTACCACAAGAAAGACTAGAGCTTATAAAAGCAAATAAAGAGTTTATAAAAAGTAATCCTGAAACTTTTGCTAATTTTGTTGATTATGTATTGGAGTATAAGTATTCAGAGATTGAAAATATCGATGTGGATGCTGCTATTTACCAAAGTGATTTTATGACTAGTGCTGATGAGAGAGGTTGTGATAAGTTTCATAATTCTGCTATTTATCAAAAAGCTCAAATGCTTAGTCAATTACCAGGCAAGCTCTATGATAGAGCAGTGCGTATAATTGGTCGATTAGATTTTTCAAAGCTACCTGAAAAAGCACAGATGGAGTTTCAAGAGTATCTAAATAAGATTGTGAGTTTAGATAATGATGAGTTGTTAGTAGATCATCGCGGTAAGACTCGTAAGACATTAGAAGATATTTATCAAGAAATGCAAGATGTACGAAGTAATCGTGATCTAACAGAAGAACAACAAGCTTTGTTGTATGAGTTGGAGGAGTATCTTTTTTAGATGGATAAATTCAATTTAGTAACAAAATATAGTCCAAGTGGTGATCAACCAGAGGCAATAAGATCATTAGTAGATGGTATTAATAACGGTTTGCATCATCAAGTTTTATTAGGGGTTACAGGTTCTGGTAAGACTTATACAATGGCAAATGTAATTCAGCAAACTCAAAAACCATGCTTAATTTTAGCTCATAACAAAACTCTAGCAGCACAGCTATATTCTGAATTTAAACAGTATTTTCCTGATAATGCAGTTGAGTATTTTGTTTCATATTATGATTACTATCAACCAGAGGCGTATGTTGCAGCATCTGATACGTATATAGAAAAAGATTCATCAGTAAATGAACATATTGAGCAAATGCGTTTATCTGCGACAAAAGCAATTTTAGAGAGAAATGATGTAATAATCGTAGCAACAGTGTCTGCAATTTATGGGCTAGGTGACCCTGAGCAGTATATGCAAATGCTTTTGCATTTAAAAGTAGGCGAAGAGTTAGGGCTTAAAAAAGCTCAAACAAAGCTAATAGAAATGCAGTATTCACGTAATGATATGGATTTTAGTCGCGGAAGTTTTCGTGTTAGAGGTGAAATATTAGATATTTTCCCAGCAGATTCTGAGAAAGATGCTATCAGAGTAGAGTTCTTTGATGATGAGATAGAGGCAATTAGTATTATCGATTCATTAACTTCAAAAAAGATTAAATCTCTTCATAGAGCAACGATATTTCCTAGTACTCACTATGTAGCCTCTAAAGAACGTAAAGAAATCGTAATCGAGGAAATAAAAAAAGAGTTAAAGGAAAGGGTTAAGTATTTTGAAGAGGAAGGTAAGCTTCTTGAGGCTCAAAGAATTGAGCAAAGAACAAAATATGATATCGAGATGATACAAGAACTTGGCTATTGCACCGGTATTGAGAATTATTCAAGACTACTGTCTGGTAGAGCTCCGGGAGATCCGCCACCTACATTAATAGATTATTTACCAGAAAATGCTCTTGTTATAGTTGATGAGTCTCATGCGACATTACCTCAGTTTGGAGGTATGTATAAGGGTGATCTATCGCGAAAATCAAACTTAGTTAATTATGGTTTTAGGTTACCTTCAGCATTAGATAATAGACCTCTAAAATTTGATGAATTTGAAAAGCTTTTGCCTCAAACTGTTTATGTCTCAGCAACTCCCGCAAATTATGAGTTAGATAAATCTGAAAATACTGTCGAACAGATTATTCGTCCAACAGGACTACTTGATCCAGAGGTTTTTGTTCGTCCTGTTGCTATACAGGTTGAAGATGCTTTATCTGAGATAAATAAAGCAATCGCAAGAGAAGAAAGAGTATTAATCACAACTTTAACTAAGAAAATGGCAGAAAACCTTACTGAATATTTATCTGAGCATGGAGTTAATGTTAGATATTTACACTCAGATATAGATACAGTTGAGCGTGTGCAGATTATTCATGATTTGCGTCATGGCGTGTTTGATATACTTGTAGGGATAAACCTTTTAAGAGAAGGTTTAGATATGCCAGAAGTTGGGGTTTTACTTATATTTGATGCTGATAAAGAGGGCTTTTTACGTTCTGAAAAATCACTTATTCAGACGATTGGTAGGGTTGCGAGAAACCAAAATGGTCGAGCAATTTTATATGCAGATGTAGTCACAAAATCAATGAAAAAAGCGATGGATGAGACTTTGCGCCGTCGTCATCTTCAGGATGAATATAATAAGAAGAATAACATTACACCTAAGACAATTATTAAAAATATTGATGATATGCTTGATAGTTCACCAGAGATGCAAAAACGAGCATATAAAAATAATTCGCGTTTAAAGGTTGATGATGTTGATGTTTCGGCTATACTAGGTATGACAGAAGCTAGTAAGGTTATAAAAGCTCTAGAAAAACGTATGCGCGCCCATGCAAAAGAACTAGAATTTGAAAAAGCAACCTTGATTAGAGACAAAATTTCTGAGATAAAACAAAAGTTTATTAATTTATAATTTTTAAGAAGAAGTTATTATTTTATTATGGCAATAGAAAGTAAGTTAAAAAAAGATCGGCTTTTTTTGCGTTTTACTTGGGCAAGGTTAAGAAACTACTTGATCAGGGCGAGAAAAAGCTTATATTCATCGATTATACTTTGTGGCTTAATTGTTGGAGTTGATTTATATTTAGGTAATGTTGAATTTGTAGCACAATCTTTACAAATTGCTTTAACTTTGGGAATTATACTATTTGTATTTTTCTTTTTGATAACAAAGGATGATAATCCCGTTGATATTATTATTTCTGGAGCAGAAGGTGAAACAACTGTTTTAGATGAGCTAAAGAAGTTAGATAATAACTTTGTTTTATTTAATAGAGTTATTTTACCAGATCAAAAATCAACTGTAGGAAATCGAGAATTAGACTTTATAGTTATATCGCGTAAAGGTATATATATTGTTGAGGTTAAAAATAATCGTGGCTATATTCAGGTTGAGAATATGGCTGAGAGGTGGCAAGTTTCAAAGACCTCACAAAACAACAAAGTTTATGCTAAAACTATAAAGAATCCAATTAGGCAAACTTTTGCTCAGAAGAAAGTGTTGCAAACATACCTTTATAAGCAAAGGATTTATATAAAAGGTATACCTGTTGTAACTATCGTTATATTTGCAAATGAAGATGCTCAGCTAAGTGAGAATTTTATTGCAGATGATGCAAATCAAGCAGTATTATCTTTGAAAAATTTATTACCTTTTATTAGAGCAAAAGAAGAATACCTTGAGAAGATGCCTTCTCGCTCTCGTAAGAAAATCATCCGAAAGCTTGAGAAAAAATAATGCAAAATGATAGACCTATAGGTGTCTTTGACTCTGGCATTGGGGGATTGACTGTCGTTAAAAATCTAATGG
This sequence comes from Francisella sp. LA112445, assembly GCF_012224145.1. Classification (NCBI taxonomy): domain Bacteria; kingdom Pseudomonadati; phylum Pseudomonadota; class Gammaproteobacteria; order Thiotrichales; family Francisellaceae; genus Francisella; species Francisella sp. LA112445. The sequence continues at coordinate 1,396,976 of NZ_CP041030.1, read as the reverse complement.
AAATATTACCAAACGAAAATATTATTTATTTTGGTGATATTGCGAGGATTCCCTATGGCACTAAGTCGCGAGCGACTATTCAAAAATTTGCAGCTCAAACAGCAAAGTTTCTTATTGCACAAGAAGTTAAAGCTATAATAATAGCCTGTAATACAATATCAGCACTTGCTAAAGATATTGTTCAAGAGATTGCTAAAGAAATTCCGGTTATTGATGTAATAAGTGCTGGAGTTAGCTTGGTCAAAGATCTAAATACTATAGGTGTTATTGCCACGCCTGCAACAATAAATAGTAATGCATATGCTTTGCAGATCCATAAAAATAACCCTGATACAGAGGTTTATAGTACACCTTGTGGTCTTTTTGTATCAATGATAGAAGAGGGTTTTGTTGAGGGACAGATAGTTGAGCTAGTTGCAAGACAATATCTTGAGTACTTTAGTGATAAAGATATCCAAGCTCTTATCCTAGGATGTACTCACTATCCTATTATCAAGCAAAGTATATCAGATATTTTAAATGTTGATTTGATAGATCCTTCACTACAAGCCAGCAAAATTTTGAAAGATTTACTTATAGATAGAAATATTTTAAATATATCTCAATTAGATCCTGAGTATCGATTTTATGTTACAGATATCCCTGTAAAATTTAAGTCTGTGGGTGAGATGTTTTTACAAACACAGATGCAATATCTTGAAATAGTTAATTTAGATTTTTAATAAATTTTTATATTTCTACTATTCATTCAGATTCTTGATATAGTAATAGATGTGATATTTACTTTAGTCCTAAAGTACAGGGGCGCATAGTCTATTTGAACTATGCTGAGAGGATTTTTTCTAACCCTTTGAATCAGGTATAGTTAGTACTAGCGTAGGAAGTTAATTTGATATAATTACACACTAATAAATAAGTAATAATTAACTTGGTGTGCTAATCTAATATATGTCTGTCATAAAACTTTTAAATCACATGAAAACCTTGTATGATGTTTCAAATATACGTTAAATAAGTTTATAAAATGTACGATAAAGATAGTAGGAATGTTATTTTATTAGCTGGGATAGGGGCTATTTTAGAGTTCTATGATTTTGTCTTGTATATGATTTTTTCTAAAGAAATATCAGCGACTTTCTTTGCAGAAATTACTAACCCAACGGTCAAAGCATTTTTGACTATATTAATATTCTCAATAGCATATTTGGTAAGACCATTCGCAGGAACCATACTTGGTATAATTGGGGATTTAATAGGGCGAAGACGTCTTTTATTATTTACTATATTGCTTATGGGAAGTTGTTCACTTTGTATGGGTCTGATGCCGGGGTATGCTAAGTGGGGATTATTTGCAAGTTTTGTATTTGTTATCTTACGTGTTATGCAAGGTATAGCCCTTGGTGGTGAGTTGCCAGGTGCGTATGTTATCGTCTACGAATCTGTCAAAGGTAGAATAGGATTTGCTACAGCGATATTATTTACATTTGTAACAGGAGGATTCTTATTTTCTGATTTCGTAGGTTTTGCATTAGAGCATCTTTTTGGTAACTATGCCTGGAGAGCAGGGTTTATCATAGGTGGTTTGTTAGGTTTTGTAGGCTATTATGTACGTAGAAATCTTCATGAAACTCCAGAGTTTGAGAATATTGATAATCAAAAAAGGCACTCTTTTAGTTCTTTAGTATCTACTTATGGAGCAAATTTATTTGCTGGGATATGTATAGTTGTTACAGTAGCTTTTGGTGGCGTGATGTTAACTTTATATATGCATAAATTCGTTGAAGATATTTTGACTACCTATAACTCTGGTCAAATCTCTTTAATCTTAACACCTAGTGTTTTAGTTCTAACTTGTTTTACTTTTATCTTTGGTTATTTTTCAGATAAAGTTGGTATAGCTAAAATGTTTGTCTTGGGTGCTGGACTTGTTGTTATCAGTTCTCTGCCAATATTTTATTTGATGAGTTGTTTTGGGACGGTTTTCTATATTATAGTAACTTCAATTGTCATTATGCTGTTTTATTCATTGATTGCAGCTAGCTTTATATTTTTATTATGTGATCTTTTTCCAACTGATGTAAGACTATCTGGTGTTGGGCTAAGTTATAATTTGGCTTTTGCAGTAGTAGGTGGGATTGCTCCGCTAGTTAGTACAACAATTATTACATTAACACAGTATCATTTCTTAGGCCCTGCTATGGTAGGCATGGTTTGTGGTTTAGTAGGATTATTGGGAGTGTTTATTTATCTTAAAAAAGGTGGCTATCATAAGAATAATAAAGATATGATAGTTAAGTTATAGTTTGGCTTAGTTTATAAATAGCTTTTAGTAATTTGATATTTATCATTTATTAGCGCTAAATATGTTAATAAAATTAGCTTATGCTTAGTTGATAAATTGACATGTCATAATGATTGGAAACACATGTATATCATATATTTCATCAATAGTTCCATCTTATATTATAGTAGGAGTATTCCCCTGGTAGTACCTGGAAAATAACTTAGTCTAGGACTGAAATAAAAGGATCAGTTAATTTTTAATATACCTTATTAAAAAATGATTTACAGCTTCATTAATAATAGATGATATATTTGTCATCTAGGTTTTAGATAGTACATCTAAACTTCTAATTTTGTTGTTAATGATATTAAGTTTAAATGCTTAGAAAAAATAAATAAAAGGGTGTTATATGAAAAAAATATTAAAATCATTATTTTTAGGAACTGTAACTTTTAGCTCTATGTATGCTGCAGGTAATACATTAAATGTTGATGACTTAAATTGTTTAAGAGTAGAGAAGCAGTTTAGCGAAAAATATAAGAATATTTGCCTACCTTCAAAGAAACCTGAAAACTGTTCACAAGAGAGCTATGATAAGTTAAAATCAAGCATTAAAGAATGTGATTTTAAAATATTAGGTTCTTTGAGGTCAGCACTTTAAATTTTCAGCATAGCATATATTTTTCTCTTTCAGTTAATCAGAACTTTAAATAGGCAAAATCTATTTTTGATATGATTTGTTAAAAATAGATAGCTTTATTTATCAAAAAAAATGATATATTTGAGGTGTAGCTTAATTAAAAGCTTCAAGCAAAAAAAAGAGGTGGTTATCATGAAAAAAATAGCATTAATTCTTCTATCAATAGTTATGTCTAGTTCAGTATATGCAGCTGATGTTCAATTAAGTAGTGGATCTCAAATAAACACAGGAGATTTAAATTGTTTACAATTGCAAAAGCATGCAGGTAAGAAAAGCTTTTGTTTACCATCAAAAAAACCTGAAAGTTGCTCAGCAGAAAATTATGATAAATTAAAATCAAATGTTCAAGAATGTAGCTTCAAAGTTAGAGGATCTCTAAGATCCGCTCTTTAAATCTAATGAATTATATTTTCAAATATTCTATTTATAATCTTAAACTTAATAACTCTTGTATATTAATCCTTAGAATGTAAAATTTAAAAATATTAAATAGCTATAAATATTTCTTATGCATGAATCCTTAAAACTTAGTGAGTTTTTAGAGCTTATAAAAAGTACTATAGAAATGAGTTTTAGTTACGAAGGTTTTTGGGTTGTTGCAGAGCTTTCAGAATGGAGAAAATCAGGTCAGCATTATTATGGCGAGTTGATAGAGCATGATGGTGTTAGTAAATATCCGGTAGCTAAGATTAGATGCAATTGTTGGGCGAATAAAGCTAACTATATTCTAAGAAAATTTAATTCCTCAACTAATGAACAGCTAAAATCAGATATGAAAGTTTTACTAAAAGTATCTGTTAATTATCATATTAGTTTTGGACTTAGTTTAAATATAATAGATATTGATCCAGCTTTTACATTAGGCGATAGGCAAGCGCGTAAATTAGAAATTTTACAAGATCTAACTAAAAAAGGCATCTTAGAAAAAAATAAAAATCTTAGTTTACCTAAAGAATTTACAAGTATTGCTGTAATTACAAGTCTAACAGCAGCTGGTAAAGGTGATTTTTTTGAAGAAGCAGATAAATTAGAATCTTTAGGGTTATGTGATTTTGATATCTTTGAAGCAAAAATGCAAGGTAAAGACTGTGCAATAAGTGTCTCAAATGCTTTTAGTAAAATTATGCAAAAAGCTAGTAAATATGATGCAATTGTACTTATTCGTGGCGGAGGTTCTCAAGCTGACTTAGATTGGTTTAATAATATCTTGCCAGCTGAAAGCATCTGTAATAGTGTATTGCCTGTAATGGTTGGGATAGGCCATGAGCGTGATAGTACTGTTTTGGATGATATATGTACAAAGCGTTTTGATACTCCTTCAAAAGTGATAAATTTTATAGCAAATACTATAGTTGAGAATGCTAAAACAGCTAAATATGACTATGATTCAATAATTAAAATAGTTAGAAGCTTAGCTAAACAAAATCAAAATCAATTAGAAAGAGTATACTGTGACTTTAAAGCTAAGCTAGATCACTATCTATACCAAACTAGCCAAAGTTTAGAATATAATTATAAAAGTGTTTTATCAGTATCAAGAGGGCTTGTTAAACTATATAGTCAAACCGTTGAATCTCAATATAATAACATAGGTCACAACACTCAAAACTTAGTAAAATACTACATTCACTCTGTAGATGAATATTATAAACAGTCAATTAATATCTCAAGAGGTATTACAAAGTATTATAATCAAACAAGTGAGTATTTATATAAGCAGATTCTCTCAGTATCTATTGAGCCGACATTAAAAAGAGGGTTTAGCGTGACACTATCTCAGGATGGTAAATATATAACTAATTATAAACAAGCCCAAAAATATTCAACACTAGATATCGTTTATTCAGATGGGAAAATTCAAGTAGAGGTAAAAAATAATGGCAACACAAAGTAAAAAATTTGCAAAAAACTATGAGATTTTAGAACAAATAAATGAAAAGCTTCAAGATAACCAGGATAATCCAGCTTTATTAGATGAGTTAGCTCCTATGTTAGAGCAAGCATCTAAAAGTTATAAATTATGTAAAGAAAGAATAGATGCTGCACAAAAGTTTATAGATGAGTTTGATAGTAATAATGATTGACTAGCCAACACTAAAGTTCTCTAACATTTGCTCAGCAGGATTTGCCTGACTTGGATTGAAGCTGGTAGTGTATACATTGCCATTTCTAGTATTCGTATAAGTTACATTATATGTTGGATTAAAAAATCCTGTAGTTTGAAATTCAATTTGTAAGTTACCAGCTCTAGCATCCTCATCACCTAGTAAGGTTCCCATACCTGCGGCGAAATAAGCACCAAAATTATCTATACATTTGTTTGTATCGCCAGCATTACAATCATCAGCAGCACCTAAAGCGCCACCGCCACCTCCAAGTCCTAATCCATATAGCTCACCATCTGACCCAGTTCCTTGCTCAAGAATTTCTTCAATGGAATAAGTTTGTTGGATTTCTTCAACTTGTTCAGCAGGTGTTAAAGGAGTAGGTTCGGGTTCCGGATCAGGCTGAGAGCCTCCTCCTTCTTGCTGACTATCTTGATTAGAGCTATTTTCAGAAGCTAGTATTTGCTCTTGAACATCATAAGGAAAGTATTTTATAGGGATATTGCCTCTATCTACTTGAAGATCCATTGAGTAGGAGTAAGAAGCAAATAATAAAATACTTAGTGGTATTATATTTTTTTTAATCATATTTTTAAAATCTCCAATCTCTATATACTTAAAATATATTTATAAAAAGATCCACTTTCAAGCACATTAGATGCTAAATAGACCTCTATATCAGCAGCCGTTTCAGATTCTCTAACGAGACAAATTCTAGATACATATTCAGAGTCTAAGTTATCACATCTCCATGTACTATCATCTGCTGGTGGAAATGAAGTATGTGTACTTGTATAGATTCTTAACTCTTTTACATATGGATCTGCCTCATATCGAGTATTGGAAATTTTTGTTTTTACTACATGAGTTGAATACATTGGAACAGCTATCGCAGCAATAATTGCAATAATCGCAATAACCACTAGTAATTCAACTATAGTTAATCCTCCATTTTTTGATGTTATTCTCATTTTGTATAGTTTGATAAAAATTAGTACTAATATAATACCATAAAATCAGAAAACCATTCCAGGCATTTGCCAGATGCCTGCCATTCTAAGAGTATCTTTTATAATAATAGCTCTTTCATCTTCTGATATCGGCATCATAATGTTATAACCTCTTGATCCAGAGACAGCATTATGAAAATCAAAGTTAGAGTTAGTATTTAAATTTTCTTGCTCAAATATTGCATTAGTTCTTCTAATATCAGAAGCTGATGTGACTAGGATAATATTCTTAATCTTAGGTTTTAGACTTTCTAGTATTTGAAAGCTATCTATAGCGCCCCACACTGTACTACTTGATTGATCTTCTTGGATTATGCTATTACTTGGTACACCATTTTTAACAAGCCACTCTTTCATTCTATAGGATTCTGTTACACCTAATTTAGGTCTACCACCAGCAACTATAATTTTAGCATTAGGAAATCTTTGGTGAACTTCTAATCCTTTTTGTAATCTTTTTATAAGAATATCATTCATAGAGCTATCAGGATTGAGATTATAGCCATTAATAATAATAACTGTTGGCGAGTTATTCTCTATTTGGATTTGGTTTGCATTGGTATTAATCTGTAGATAGAAGCTGTTTTTTATTATTTTAAATGTTTTGATAAAGTTATCTGTTTTTGACCATTTTAGTTTTTGCAAACTTTGTAGTGATAAGTTATAGTTTTTTAATTTTAACAAATCTAAATATGCTATTGCATATATATGTACTACAGGTTCATTAGGGAAATCTTGTGAAAGTTGTATTATAGTTTCATCTGCTTTTTTATAATCATGCAAATCTAACTCTAGGGAAAATAAAGATAATCTTATTTGAAGTGATTCTGTAGAGTTTTTTGAAGTATCCTTAAGAGCCTCATTTAGATAAGTTATAGCACTATATAAGTTCTGCTTATTCGCAGCACTATTGCTATCATCACCAGTTTTTGCAACATATTGAATATCTGCTATAGCTTTTTGTTTTAACTCAATTTGCTTTGAGCTAGTTGTTGAAGCTATTAGCTTACTACTATCACTATTATAAAAAGGGATATTCGACTTTATATAAGATATTATACTATTTTCATCAGCAAAAACTGAACTTGCTGCAATAAAGAATAATATGTTAGCTGTTAGTATATTTCTAATTAGTTTTGCCATATTTTGTAAAAAATTTATGCAATAAAACAAATTATCTTTAGTTTCTTTGCAAATTAACACTGTATTTAATAATATATCATAAACTTAGCTAAAACTTATTGGAAATGAAAAAAGAAATATCTATAAAAAATATATTATTTGCAGGGCTTGCAACAAGTGTTGAATACTTCGACTTTGCATTATTTGCTTATGTAACCATATATATATCAGCGACTTTTTTTCCTGATAATAATGCAACAGTTGCAACAATTAAAACATTTGGGATGTTTGCAGCAGGATATCTAATGAGGCCTATTGGTGGTATTTTCTTTGGAAACCTTGGTGATAAGATCGGACGTAAGAAGATACTTATTATAACTGTGACATTGATGGCAATTTCATCTGCTATGATCGCATTTACACCAAGTTATAGTAGTATCGGTATCACATCTGTAGTTTTAATAATCTTGGCTCGTATGATACAAGGTTTTTCAATAGGTGGAGAGTACAATGGTGTACTAGCGATACTAAGTGAGCAAGCTCCGGATAATAAAAGAGGCTTGATTACTGCATTTGGAACATTCTTTTCTGGTTTTGGTGTCTTTTTTGGTACTGTTATAGTATTTGTATTTTCTGAGATATTATCAAAGCAGCAAATGCATGCTTATGGCTGGAGATTATGCTTTGTCATAGGAATGATTTTGGCAATTATTGTATTAGTGATGCAGTTTTTACAAAGTGAATCACCTGAGTATATCAAAGCTAAGGAAGATGGGGCGTTAGATGATACTCCAGTTGTTTCAGCAATCAAAGAATATCCATATCAGATATTGATAGTATTTGCATTAGCTGGCTATTTAGGGATTGTATATTATATGGTTGCAGCATTTATTCCATCTATCTTAGAAGGAACTTTACATTACTCTACAAAGACAGCAATGTTTGTAACAATGATCGCATCTATATGCTATTTCGCAACTGCGCCATTCTGGGGAGCAGTTTCAGATAAGGTAGGACGTAAAAGAGTATTATTAGTCTCTTGTATTGGTATTGGAGTATTGGTTTATCCAAGCTTATTTGTCATAAATAGTATGGGCTCGGCATTATTATCATGTATTGTGATGTCTATTTTGATGTTACTTATATCAGCGGCCACAGCGACATTTGTAGTGACTATTAATGAGTTATTCCCAACTCATCTTAGATTTAGTGGTGTAGGTACTGGTTATAATATTAGTAATGCTTTACTAGGAGGTACAGTACCGTTAGTTTCAAGTATATTGATAGTTTATTTTGGTCAAATGGCTCCAGGTATTTACGCGGTTATAGCTTCAATTATAATCGTTATAATTATAGCTAAAATGCCTGAAACTAATGGTATCAAGTTAGAAGAATAAAATATTAAGATTATATAATAAGCTAACTTTATTTTTCTTTTAAATCGTTTTGTTACACTTAATGGTTTTGAGCATAGGATCTACATACTGTAGTTCTTAAAATTAGATTTTGAGAGTAGTTGAGTGTAACCATTAACTAAACTCCAGAATGCCAGATTTTTTCTGATTTGTTATAAATCTACTTTTTAAATTATTTTTTAAATATCTAACATTTGGTTTGTAATAGTTGTTATTCTGTACTACTATATTAATACACTAGCACAAAATGTTTAGCTAAAAAATAAATGTCTGAAATAAAAAATAATGAGGATAATCTCCAAGATCTATATAAGGTTTTTACGAATTTTGAGTCTGTAGATGAAGCAAAGCTTTTCTTAGAAGATTTATGCACACCAGTAGATTTAATGGCAATGGCCGCTCGTTGGAGAGTAGTTAAAGAATTAAAAAAAGATAAATCATATCGCCAGATCCATGCTGAAACAGGAGTTAGCCTTACAACTATTAGTAGAGTTGCAAGATGCCTTACTTATGGAACAAATGGTTACAACACTATCTATAACAAAATAAAAAATGAGAGTTAAGATGAGAAAAAGATTAAGAGTTGCTATACAAAAGAAAGGCAGACTATATGATAATTCAATGGAATTATTTAATAAAATAGGTGTCAAAGTCGAGTTCTCAAGTAAAAGTAATTTGTTATGTCATTCAATAAATGCTCCGATTGATTTTCTTTTTGTAAGAGATGATGATATTCCAACTTTAGTAAATGGTAATGTTTGTGATTTTGGCATAGTAGGTGAGAATGTTTTAGAAGAGTATTTACTAAGCATAAAAGATACTAATAAAAAGAATGATATTATCAAAACGAAAAAACTAGGATTTGGTAAATGTAGGCTATCTATAGCTGTACCAAATAATGCTAGTGAAAACTTAAATGATCTTAAAAATACCCGAATAGCAACTTCATATCCTTATTTAGTACAAGAGTTTTCAGATAAGAATGATTTAGGTCTTGATCCATTATCTATTTCTGGGTCAGTTGAGATCGCACCGAATTTACAAATGGCAAGCTCAATATGTGACTTGGTTTCTACTGGTAGAACATTAGAAGAGAATAATCTTAAAGAGATTCATACTATCATGAAAAGCCAAGCTATTTTAATTCGTTCAAATGAAAGTTTTGGTGAAGAATTAGAAGAGTATTATGAGTTGCTACTTAGACGAATTGAAGGTGTAAAGCATGCTCAGGAACGTAAATATATTATGTTTCATATAGATAAAAATGCTGTTGATACAATTACACATATTTTACCAGGACATGAGGGCCAAACTATTATGCCTCTATATGGTGATACTAAAGTTGCGGTACATTTAGTTACCAAAGAAGGAGTATTTTGGGGGACTTTAGAAAAGTTAAAAGAAGCTGGTGCTAGCTCTATATTAGTTTTACCAATTGAGAAAATGTTGGAGTAAGTAACTACAATGATTGAAATATATAATTGGCAAGAGCTTAGTGTAGCTAAGCAATTAGAGCTTTTATCTCGCCCAGTTTCTGCTAATAAAGCTAACTTAATCTCAGGCGTTAGAGATATTTTAAATGAAGTTCAGCAAAATGGTGATAAAGCACTTTTTGAGTTTACTTCTAAGTTTGACGGTGTTGGTTTAGATAATATTGAAGTCTCAACAGATGAGATTAAAAATGCTTATTCATTAGTTTCACAAGATGATATTAATTTGATTAAAAGCTCTATAGCTCGTATATCTAATTATCATGAAGTAATGAAACCAAAAACAACTGTTTGTGATACTAATGATGGTGTGGTTTGTAAAAAAGTTTATAAACCTATCGAAAAGGTTGGTTTATATGTCCCTAGTGGTTCAGCTCCTTTAGTTTCTACGCTAATAATGTTAGCAGCTCCAGCACAAATTGCAGGTTGTAAAGAGGTTTATGTAACTACTCCTTGTGATAAGAATGGTAATGTTCATCCATTAATTTTAATAGCGGCTGACATTTGTAATGTTTCAAAGATTTATAAGTTAGGTGGAGCTCAGGCGATAGCTGCTCTAGCTTATGGTACAGAGACAGTAGCTAAAGTTAATAAAATCTATGGCCCAGGAAATTCTTGGGTTACAGAGGCAAAACAGCAAGTATCTAATGATAGCCAAGGAGCTGCGATAGATTTGCCAGCGGGACCTTCAGAGGTTTTGGTAGTTGCTGATGAGAGCGCAAATCCTAGATTTGTTGCTGCAGATTTACTAGCTCAAGCTGAGCATGGTACAGACTCACAAGCATTACTAATCACAACTAGTCAAATTTTAGCTGATAAGGTTAGAGATGAAGTTTCCAAGCAGACTAGTACAGCCCAAAGAAGAGCTATAATTGAAAAATCTTTAGAAAATAGTGCAATTATCATTGTAGATACACTTCATCAAGCAATCAATATAGGCAATGAATATGCTTCGGAGCACCTTATTTTAAATATTGAAAATGCAGATGAGTATATTGATAGTATTGAAAATGCTGGAGCTGTATTTGTAGGTCCTTGGGCAGCAGAGGCATTAGGGGACTATATTACTGGATCAAATCATGTGTTACCTACTTATGGTTATGCCAAAGCTTATAGTGGTTTAGCAACTATAGATTTTATGAAAGCAATAAGCATTCAAAATGTCTCAAAACAAGGGATGAAAAATATAGGTAAAATGGCTATGAGATTAGCTAATATAGAGGGTCTCAGAGCTCATGAAAACGCAATAGCTATTCGTTTGGAGAGTTTATAAAGTATGCAAGAGCTAGAAAAATTAATTCGTAAAGATTTACAAAAGTTTAGTGCTTATTCATCAGCTAGATCTCTAAAAGTTCAAGGGAGCATATGGCTTAATGCAAATGAATCTCCTTATAATGATGATAATCTATTTAATCGTTATCCCTCACAGCAACCTCAACAATTGGTACAGTGCTTAGCGGATATCTACAAGGTAAAAACTAACAATTTGTTAGTTACTCGTGGCAGTGATGAAGGAATTGATCTGTTATTTAGACTATATTGCGAGTATCAAAAAGATAGTGTCTTTGCAGTAGAACCAACATTTGGAATGTATAAAATCGCAGCACAATTACAAGGTGTAGAGTATAATACAATAAAGCTTGAACAAGAGAATGATTTTAAACTTGATATTGCTAAGCTTTTAGAAAATATTCCTAGTAATTGTAAGTTACTTTTCTTATGTACTCCGAATAATCCAACAGGTAAATCATTACCACTAGCTGAGATTGAAAAGGTATTAGCAAGCTTGGCAGGTAAATGTATAGTTGTTGTAGATGAAGCATATATAGAATTTAGTAGTGAACAGTCAGCGACTACTCTTATCGATAAATATCAAAACCTAGTTATACTAAGAACTCTATCAAAATCTTTTGGTATGGCAGGGCTTAGACTAGGAACTGTAATTGCTAATGCTAATATGATTGAATGGTTAAGAAAAATATTAGCACCATATCCAATTCCAAAAACTACTGAAACTACGATATTAAATTTACTTGTTGATAAGAGCTTAGCTAAGCTAGATGCTCAAGTTGAAGAGATAAAACAACAGAGACAGCTAGTATTTGAAAAGCTAGAACAGTTAGCGATAGTAAATAAAGTATATTCATCAGACGCGAACTTTTTACTAGTTAGTTTTAAAAAGCATGTTTTTGATGATTTAATTGCAAATAATATAGTTGTGCGTTCTATGGCGCATTTTTTTAATGATGAAAAGATGCTAAGAATAAGTATTGGAACATCGGTTGAAAATAAAAAACTAATTGAAGTATTACAAAAATTAAGTAGTGATTATGAAGCAAAATAAATATTTATTTATTGATAGAGATGGTACGTTAATAGTTGAGCCGCCTATAGATAAACAAGTTGATAGTATCGAGAAATTAGAGTTTTTTGAAGGTGTTTTTGAAGCGCTTAAAAAGTTACAAAAAGCAGGCTTTAAACTTGTAATGGTATCAAATCAAGATGGCTTAGGCACTGAGTCTTTTCCACAGGAGGATTTTGATGCACCACATGGCTTGATGATGAAGATATTTAAATCACAAAGTATTGAATTTGAAGATGTTTTAATTTGTCCACATTTTGCTCATGAAAACTGTAATTGTCGTAAACCTAAAGTTGGTTTGTTGATGGATTATTTAGTCGAGCAAAAGATCTCTCTAAAAGATAGCTATGTAATTGGTGATAGAGAAACTGATGTACAGTTAGCTCATAATATAAAAGTTAGTCCTATTCAATTTGGTGCTGGAAATTATCAATCTTGGGATGATATTACTACAGCAATATTAAATAAACCTAGAGTAGCTGAAATCAAGCGTGTAACTAATGAGACGGATATTATTGTAAAAGTTAATCTAGATGTTCCCGGAACTCGAGAAATCGATACAGGTCTTGGCTTCTTTGATCATATGCTTGATCAGATTGTAAAACATGCTGGGATAAGTGCAACAATTAAGGCAAAAGGTGATCTTCATATTGATGATCATCATTGTGTTGAAGATGTAGCTATTACTTTTTCACAAGCAATTGCTCAAGCTCTAGGTGATAAATACGGTATTAATCGTTATGGATTTTTGCTACCTATGGATGAAGCTTTAGTTGATATTGCTCTAGATTTAAGCGGTAGAAATTATTGCTCATTTGAGGCAAATTTTGATCGAGAGATGGTTGGGGATTTATCAGTAGAATTAGTAAAGCATTTCTTTGTATCTTTTGCTGAAGGTCTAAAGGCAACTCTACATATCAAAGTAACAGGTGAGAATACTCATCATATGATAGAAGCGTGTTTTAAAGGCTTAGGAAAAGTGCTTAAACAAGCGATTGCTAAAAATGGTATAGATGAGATTCCTAGTTCAAAGGGAGTATTATGATAGCGATAATAGATTGTTGTGGGAGTAATTTTGCTTCGATAAAATATGCCTTTGAGAAATTAGGGCAACAAATAGTCCTAACACATGATGCTGAAGTAATCAAAAAATCAGCTTGCGTAATTTTACCTGGTGTGGGACATGCTAAATCAGCTATGGATAGTTTAAGAAAAAATAATTTAGATAAGCTTATTCCAAAGCTAACACAACCAGTATTAGGAATCTGCTTAGGAATGCAAATTATGTATAGTTTTTCTGAAGAGGGAAGTACAGCTTGTTTGGGTATTTTTCCTGAAAAAGTAAAAGCTTTTAAGAAAACTCAAGGCTTTAGTATTCCACACATGGGTTGGAATAGTTTACAAAATGTAAATAAAGATCATTTTTTGTTTAAAGATATTGCAGGAGATGATTATGTATATTTTGTGCATAGTTTTTATGCTGAGCTTAATCAATTTAGTATAACTACTAATGACTATATAAATGATTTCACTGCGATGGTAAATAAAGATAATTTTTATGGCATTCAATTTCATCCTGAGAAATCTGGTAGGGTTGGCATGAAGATTTTAGAGAATTTTATACAAGGAGTTTTATAAATGAATATATTTCCAGCGATAGATCTTATAAATGGCAAATGTGTTCGTTTAGAAAAAGGTGATTTTAATAAAACTACTACTTATGAGCTTGAACCAAAAGATGTTGCAAAGGCATATCAACAAGCTGGTGCAGAGTTTATCCATGTTGTAGATTTAGACGGTGCTAAAAAAGGCCAAACTTGTCAGTTTGAAACTATCCAGCAGATTAGAGAAAATTGTGATATGGCTCTACAAGTTGGTGGTGGTGTCAAAGATTTTGAAACTATTGAAAAGCTTCTGGAAATCGGAGTTGATAGAGTAGTTGTCGGTAGTTTAGCTGTCAAAGATATAGCATTAACAAAGAAGTTTTTTGAGAAATATGGTGCTGAGAAGATAGTTTTAGCTTTAGATGTATTTATCAAAGATGGTATTCCTTATATAGCAACGCATGGCTGGCAAGAGTCTAGTACAACAACTTTAGATGAAATACTACAGACTTATCTTGGTGATGGCCTTGAGTATGTTTTATGTACGGATATCTATCGAGATGGTATGTTACAAGGTCCAAATTTTGAGCTATATAGAATCTATTCATCTATATATCCAGATATTCAGTTTATGGCTTCTGGTGGGGTTGGAGCTTTAGAGGATTTACAAGTATTAAAAGAACAAAATACTTATGGTGTCATCATTGGTAAAGCATTATATGAAAATAAATTTACACTGCAAGAGGCTTTAGAATGTTAACAAAAAGAATAATTCCATGTCTTGATGTCAAAGATGGCGTAGTTGTCAAAGGTGTAAAATTTAGAAATCATAGAATAATTGGCGATATTATTGAGCTAGCACAGAAATACTCAGATGCAGGTGCTGATGAGCTGGTATTTTATGATATTGGCGCTAGTCCAGATAATAAGCTGCTTTCTATCAAGTGGATACAAGAAATAGCTAAAAAGATAAATATCCCATTTTGTGTAGCTGGTGGAATTAAATCCGTAGAGAATGCTCGAGCTATACTAAATGAAGGGGCTGATAAAATATCTGTCAACTCTGCAGCACTAGCAAGACCTGATTTGATAGATGAGCTAGTCTATGAGTTTGGTACTCAATGTGTAGTAGTTGGTGTAGATAGTAAATTTATCGATGGTGAATTTAAAGTTTGCCAATATACGGGTAGTGCTGATAAGACTGTACAGACATTATTAGATCCAGTTAGCTGGGCAAAAGAAGTAGAGTCTCGTGGTGCTGGTGAGATAGTTCTTAATTGTATGAATCATGATGGTGTTAAAGGTGGTTATGATCTAGAACATCTTAGAGAAGTTCAATCAAATGTCTCAATACCTGTTATTGCCTCTGGTGGAGCTGGTCAGATTCAGCATTTTATCGATGTATTTAAGTATACAGATATAGATGGTGCTTTGGCAGCAAGTGTATTTCACGATGACATTATTGCGATACCTGAGTTAAAACAAGAACTTTTTAAAAACAATATACCTACAAGAATAGTAAAATAGGATACAAAATGGATAACAAAATTATAGAGTCTATAGCTTGGCAAAAAATGGATAATTTAGTTCCAGCTATTATTCAATCAGCAATTGATAATAGTGTCTTAATGCTAGGCTATATGAGTAAGGAATCTTTAGAAAAAACTTTAGAAATCGGCAAAGTAACTTTCTATAGCCGTAGTAAAAAACGTCTATGGACTAAGGGAGAAGAAAGTAGTAATTTCCTTGAGTTAAAAGATATAGTAGTTGATTGTGATAATGATTCTATACTTATCAAAGCTATACCATACGGACCAACTTGTCATACTGGTAGTAAATCATGCTTTACTAAAAATGAAGAAAATAGCTCTCTGTATATAATTAATAAGTTAGAAAAATTAATAGCTGAAAGAAAAGACTATTTACCTGAGAATAGTTATTTGACTAGTTTATTTAAAGAAGGTTTACCAAGAATAGCTCAAAAAGTTGGCGAAGAGGGAGTAGAAGTTGTGATTGCTGCAATGAAGCAGGATTCAGATGATGAGTTGATTTCTGAGACAGCAGATTTATTATTCCATCTATTAGTTTTGCTTAGGGAGAAAGAAGTTTCATTAGAGCAAGTTTGTCAAAAGTTGGTTTATAGGAATACTACAAAGTGATTGTATAACTTGATTTTTCGTTATTTGATACCATATGTATTTATATTAGTGTTCTCTCTTTTATTATATGTCGATATCTTTAATTTTTAACCAAAAATATAAATCTATAAAGTCTCTCAATGATATTGGACTCCCTGATTTATCTATTATCACAGGTAAAAATGGTTGTGGTAAGTCACACTTATTAGAGGCGATTGAGAAAGGTAGTATTAAAGCTAACGACTATAGTGTAGGTGAGATTATTAGATATGACTATCTGAATTTTAATATCGGTAAACAAAATCAAATTTATAAGATAACTCTAGATGAATATCAAATAAAATTTATAGATCAAGTAAAAAGCTTAAGAGATAGACCAAACTTTAAATTAGTCAGAGGAGAATTTGATAATCCAACAGTAAACGTTTTCAAGGGATATCGTTTACTAGATCAAGATACTGATGCATTAAGCCTCTTCATCAGTAAGCTTAATCATAGAAATATCTTTGATCTAGATAATAGAGAGATTCAAGAGTTATTAGATTATTGTTTTAGTGTTGGAAATTTACTCAAAAATAATCTTAGTTCATTGTTTTTAGATTATGCGGAAAAGCTAAAAAAAGATAATCGATCATTGAGTGCAGGAGGCAAAGGAATATCTGAAAGTAAATTTAACAAGATATGGGATAATGATTCTCCATGGGCAATGCTTAATAAAATGTTTAATGAATATGGCTTAAAGCATAAAATAATTGCGCCATATAAAGATACTGATAACTATACATATCAAGCAGAGATAGAAGTTGATGGTGAAAAAATAAATTTTGATGACTTATCAAGTGGTGAAAAAATATTCTGTCAGCTTATTTTAATAACATATCGCGGGAATTTAAAACTTCCTAAGTTATTACTACTAGATGAAATCGATGCTTCGTTACATCCTAGCATGATACAAAAGATTTTTAATGTAATTAATGAAGTTTTTATAAAGAATGGTACAAAAGTAATATTAGTGACACACTCTCCAACAACAGTCGCCTTAGCTGATGAAAGTAGTTTATTTTGCTTAGCAAATAATGAGTTGAAAAGTATCTCACAAGAGGAAGCTATTGATATTTTGACTGAAGGATTCATGTCTTTTGATAAAGCTTTGAAAATAGTTAATAAATCAAGATCTAAAGATTTAGTGATTCTAACAGAGGGCAAAACAGATGTTATTCATTTTGAAAAAGCACTAAAGTATTTAAACTTATTTGATGATTTATCTTATGAAATTGTAAGCTGTGATTCAGCTGATAACTTAAAACAATTTTTAGTAGGTATACCTAAAGAGTTGACTCAAAATACAATTTTTATAGGCGTCTTTGATTATGATGATAAAGGTAATAAATGTTATGGACAGTTTGGTAAAGAAAAGATCATAAACAATTTTTCTTTCAGACAGCCTAAAGAAGGAGCAGGCAATAAGAAAGTTTATGCTGTACAAATAGAGCCACATATTGAGAATTGTAAGAAACAAAATTATTACCCAGTTGAATATATGTATTCAGAAAATATTTTAAAAGATCATGATGTATTAGAATTAAGAACACTTCAAGAGTTAACGGTAAATCTAAATGACGAAGATATTAAAACATATAGTTCTAGACATAATAGTGACAATATGGATGTAAGTTTTTATAAAGTAAAAAATGACATTAAAAAGTCTTTTGCTAATGGTGTTCAATTAGATAATGAAAGTAGAGAAAGGTTTAGATTATTGTTCCAAAGAGTCTTGGATGTTTATAGGTCGGAAAAAAATTAATTTTTAATATAATCTCTTTGTCAAAACTAATCATTTCCATTTAACCATAGCAGTTGAATTAGTCTATATATAATGTAAAACTAGTCTTTAAGAATTTAGAATAAGTAACGATAGATAAACCGAGTATTAAGGGATTTATATAAGTTATGGATATAAAGAAAATTTTAGAAGATACAAATATATCTAGTGCTTGTTTAAAACAGGCTAATATTAGTGAAAAAAAGTTATCAGAAATTATAAGTGATTACCTAAGTAGAATTGATGATTTTAAAAGTACTGCAAGTTATTTAGCAAATACCTTACAACAATGCGATAATGTTCACTCTGTTAGATGGCGTGTAAAAGACGCATCTCATCTCTTAAAAAAGATAGTAAGAAAGAAAAAAGAGGGAAATAAAAAGTATGCAGATATATCTGTAAAAAATTATCTAAAAATAATTACAGATTTAATAGGAATAAGAGCATTACACTTATTTAAAAATGAATGGGAAGATATTTATCACTATGTCAATCAAAAGTATGAAACTCATGAAAAGATTGTTTATATAAGAAAAGGTGATAATGAAGTAGCTGAACATAAAGATTGTGAGGTGAAGGAACATCCTATTGGGTATCGCTCAACTCATTATGTAATTAAAGCGAAACCTCTCAAAGAAGAAATATTCTGTGAAATACAAGTAAGAACAATATTTGAAGAGGGTTGGAGTGAGATCGATCATAGAGTAAGGTACCCTGATTTTTCAGATGATAAATCAATACTGCATTTCTTAACGGTATTTAACAGATTTGCTGGTAGTGCTGATGAGATGGCTAGCTTTCTAAATAACTTAGTAACGACCCTAAAGGAAGAGAGAGTTAAGCAAAAAGCTATAAACAATAGTAATGAAACTAAAATAAATAACTTAAATTATGAGATTGAACATCTAAAAATGCAGCTTGAAGAAATGAGCTCTGATAAGAAAACATCTTCAGGTAAAGAGGTTGCAAATCAAAACTTTGATAATTTATTTTCTAGAATTACAAATATCCAAAATTCTATAAAAACGTTAAATAGTAATGATGTATCAAAGACAATTAATGAGCTAGGTTTACCTGTTATAAATGCTGATATTTTGGCAAATGCATTAGAAGATACAGATGTTTTATATAATGCATCTAAAATCCTTGAAGAGTTATGTCCGGAGATAAATATGGATGAAGTAGTAAAGAGTATTGAGTCTAGTGATACAGATGATCAAAATGAAAATAAGAATTAATCTTTGGCTTATTAGTATTTTACTTCTAATAACTACATCAGTATATGCTATACCAGCTTCAGGTACTTTTACAGCGACATCATCTTGCCAAGCCTATATATCTAAAAATAAGCAAACCAATCCTGATAATACTCACGTAATAGTTGGACGGACTTATACGATTAGAGAAAAAAATAAATACACTGATGCAAATTGGTTTAGAATTTTTATCCCAAAAGCTGATAAAAATCAGTTACGCTGGGTTAGTAAAAACTGTGGCATAGTTAAGTTAAAAAATGATTTGAGTAGGCAGTGTATAAATAAACCAGGCTATGCAGATAGTTATGTGCTAGCTTTGAGCTGGGAGCCTGCTTTTTGTGAGACTTATGGCTATGGTACAAATAAACAAGAATGCAAAAATCTATCATTAAATAATACAGCAGCTAAGAGTTTTTCATTACATGGTTTTTGGCCCAATCAAAATGCCTGTGGTATTAATTATGGTTTTTGTAATACTAAAGAACAAATAAACTTTTGTAGCTATGCACCTTTAAAATTAAATGCTAAAACACAGAAGTTGTTACATAGTGTAATGCCTGGTTATAACTCCACTTCATGTTTACAAAGACATGAATGGTATAAGCATGGAACTTGTCAGCTTCAAGATAAAAATCAATATTTTACTCAAGCAGCTAACTTTGTAAAACAAATAAATAGTTCAAAACTTGAGCAGTTATTTAGTCAAAATGTTGGTAAAGATATCACTATTGGACAGTTTAATAATGCATTTAATAGCAGCTTTGGAGCAAATTCTAGTAAGAAAGTATATTTAAATTGTAAAGAGGGTATGTTAGTAGATATATACATATCTTTACCTAAGAGTGCTGATGATCCAACTCAGAGAGATTTGGCAGCCTTATTATCTAAAGCGCCTGATGCTAAACAGAGTACTTGTCCAAATATTTTTAGAATTTCTAATTTTTCTAGTAGTGTGAATTAGTTTTATGGACTACTAGCCGCTGATGTCCTGTAATTGTACATAGTTAATCAATTTGAAACTCGATCTTATGATAAATATTTATTTTATTGAGATCCTGAAACTAGCTCAGGGTGTATTATTATACGTAGCTAGCTATATTTGTAGGGTTAGATATATCTAATAAATCTCTATCCATCAAGTGACTAGGTAATACATTTGAAAGTGAATTTAGAATATTACTTGGTACTTTTGGATTCTCGTGAGCTAAATCTTGGATAAGCTTTTTAACTTTCTTTCTTTTAAGATTTTCTTGAGAGCCACATAAATTACATGGAATTATCGGAAAGCTTTCTTCTTTAGCAAATTCTATCAAGTCACGCTCTTGAACTAATACCATTGGACGGATTACAGTATTTTCACCATCTTTAGTAATAAACTTAGGTGGCATAGATTTGATTTGCCCTTGATATAGTATAGACATTAACAAAGATTCAATTAAATCATCACGATGATGACCTAGAATGATCTTGTCCATTTTATGTTCTTTTGCATATCTATAGATGTTGCCACGGCGAAGTCTTGAACATAAAGAACAATAAGTTTTACCCTCTGGAACTTTATCTATCACCACACCATAAGTATTTTTTGTCTCAATCTCATAAGATACACCTAAATCATCAAGATATTTTCTAAGTTTGCTATCATCCCAACCAGGCTGAGATTGATCTAACGTATATACATGAAGATCTATATCATAAGTTCCATCTTTGATAAGACCATGTAGAACTTTTAGAAGTCCAAAAGAGTCTTTGCCACCAGATAGGCAAAGCATAACTTTATCTCCTTTATTGAGAAGCTTATAATCAGCAATAGCTTTAGTGATATAGTGACGTAATTTTTTTTCAGTCTTGCTTACTTTTATATCAGTCATTTTATCTATGCGCCTTTTTAAAGATTCTATCTTTCTCGCGTGCCCAATCTTTATCTTTTTGAGCTTGGCGCTTATCATGTGTTTTTTTACCTTGAGCTAGAGCTATTTCAACTTTTACGCGAGGACCTTTCCAATACATGGCTAGTGGTACGCATGTTAGACCTTTTTGCTCAACTCTACCCATGATCTTATCTATCTCACGACGATTAAGTAGTAGCTTACGTGTAGCTGAAGCATCAGGTATTACATGAGTAGATGCAGATAGTAGCGGCGTAATTAGGCAGTTAAATAACCATGCCTCACCACGTTTGATATGCACATGACTATCTATCATCTGTACTTTACCAGCTCTGATACTTTTTACTTCCCATCCTTGTAGTACTATTCCAGCTTCAAACTTCTCTAAAATAGTATAATCATGGAAGGCTCTTTTATTTCTAGCAATGGTTGCTGGAGAAACCTTATGTTTACTCATAACTTTATTATTTTTTGTAAAAGATATACAATGTAGAGCTATATATTATCAGCAAAACACAAAAGATTAAATAAATGAATAAAGTTAAAAAATCTGCAATTGTAAATTATAGTGCTGCACAGATGTATAATCTTGTAAATGATATTAAAAGTTACCCTGAATTTTTACCAATGTGTTATGACATTGAGATTTTTGAGCATACAGAAACAGAAGCAAAAGCATCTTTAAAAATTAAGTCTGGCTTTGTGAAGCTAGACTTTGCTACACACAACACAATGGTGAAAAATGAGCATATCCATTTAAATCTTATGAATGGACCTTTTAAAAGCTTAATTGGTGACTGGAGATTTGAGCCTCAAGATGAAAGCTCGTGCAAAGTATCATTAGATATGGAATTTACTTTTGAGAATAAATTTGTAGAAATGGCTCTTGGACCAGTATTTCGTGGTTTAGCAGATAAGATGTTAGGAGCTTTTTGTAAACGTGCAGAAGAGGTTTATAAATAGTGAAAGTAGAAGTTATTTATGCTTTACCTAATGAACAGAAGTCTTTTTTTGTTGAGTCTGAAGGATCTATGACAGTTAGACAAGTTATTGAGCAATCAAAAATAGTCCATAAATATCCAGAGCTAGAAAATTTAGAAGAGCTAAAAGTCGGTATTTATAGTGAAGTTGTTGATTTAGATCATCCTGTAAAAGATAAAGATAGAGTTGAGATATATAGAAATCTAACTATCGATCCAAAGCAAGCTCGCATGCTAAGAGCTGAACAAAAGCGTAAAAGAGAAGGCATAAGAGGCTTTGGAGCATAAAAGAGCTTTTAAATGCAAAAATCATCGTCTAGAAAATTTTGATTATTCACAAAATGGCTATTACTATGTGACTATTTGCACCAAAGATAGAGTTAGTTATTTTGGTGAAATATCAGCTGATGGTAAGATGGCTTTAAATGATTTTGGAAAGATAGTTTATGATCAATGGATGTGGTTAAGTTATCAATACGAATATGTCTTTCTAGATGAATTTGTTGTAATGCCAAATCATTTTCATGGAATATTAATTATTAATAATCCAAATGTGTGCGTAGAGGCTGGTCGTGACCAGCCAAATAAAAGGACAAGTCACGACATGTCCCTACAAAAAAATAGAAAAATTAAATCTTTATCTCAATTAATTGGTGCATTTAAGACAACATCATCTAAACAAATCAGAAATAATCTTGGGTTATCAAGCTTTCAATGGCAGAGATCTTTTTATGATCATATAATAAGGGACGAGCAATCCTTATTAAAGATCAGAGAATATATAAATAATAATCCAGCCAAATGGCATTTAGACAAATATAACTGTGAGAATCAAAATGTGTACTAAGAAAGTGGCTATTATAGGAGCTGGGTTAGCAGGGTGTTCATTAGCTTATGAGCTAAGTAAATTAAATAATCTTGATATAACTATATTTGATAAAAATTCTGAGGTAGCTAGTGAAGCATCAGGTAATTTTGCAGGTATTTTAGAACCATATTTAACTTCAGATAATAATTTCTCAGATCAGTTTCATACTTTAGGCTACAGCTTATTATTAGATTTTATAAATCAATATAAAGATCAAGTAGAGGTTTGTAACCAAGGAGTGTTACAGATATTAAGTGACGAGAAAGATCTAAAAAGATATCAAAAGATATTTGCTAAAAGAGATATTGATCCTAATTTAGCTCAACTCTTATCAGGTCAAGAATTAGAAAAGTTTATTAATAAAGATATATCAAAACAAGCAATTTATTATCCTAATGCTTTATCTGTAGTGCCTAAAAGTATTTGCCAGCTATGGCTCAAATTATCAAATGCAAAGTTAGAGTTAGGAGTTGAGTTATTAGAGATTCAAAAAACTGAAGATAATCTTTGGGATCTTAGCTTTAAAGAGGCTAGTCAAGATAGTGAGATTTTAAATCATCAATTTGATATAGTGATTTTTGCAGGAGGATATCACTTATTTAAAGATATTTCTTATTTACAAAAAATACCTGTATATCCCTCGTATGGACAGCTTACAGTTATACAAAAATATTTTGATATAGATAAAACTATAGTTGATAAGGGTTATATTATTCCAGGCTATAAAAACAATCTTCAAGTTATTGGGGCAACATTTAGAGATAACGCAGATATTAGTGGTGAGCTTCGAGATGCTGATGATGAGTTTAATATCTCTCAAATAAGACAGATATCATTAAACAACTATAATACTAGCTTAAATATTGTTGACTCAAGAGTTGCTATGAGATGTGTAACGTCTGATCATCTACCTATCATTGGACAGTTAACTGATTACGAGAAGTTTGAACAAGATTTTTATAAACCTTTATCAAAAGGATATCCCAAATCCAAGATGCCAAAAGTTGACTATGAGACTGGACTATATGTATCATCTGGATTTGGCTCTAAAGGGATGTGCTCTTCTTTGATTGCTGCAAAAATTATTTCTTCAAAAATATTAGATCAAAAAAGTATCGTATCTGATAAGTTATTAGAAGCTTTATTGCCACAAAGATTTTGGGTTAGAAACTTTAAGAAAAGTTTAAAAATTTAGTTTGGTCTTTATATTTAGCAATAATCATCTATAATTGCTTACTTCAAAAGATTAGTACGGATAAGTTTATTTTATTATGAAAAGAAAAATAAGTTTAATGTTGTTGTGGGGTGTCTTAGCTACGACCCTTGCAAGCTGCTCTTTTAAATGGGAAGTTCCTATTAATAAAAGAGATCCTTATGAAAAATATAACAGAAAAATATATAAATTTAATGATAAGGTTTATAAATTTTTAACCCCAGCTGCTAAAGCTTATGCGTTTGTAGTGCCTAATTTTGTCCAAAATGGTATCTTTAATGTTTTTCAAAATCTTTTTGAGCCTAGTAGGGTAGCAAATGATATATTCCAAGATCAGTGGGGCTATGCCGGTGATGATAGTATGCGATTTGTAGCCAATACAACTCTTGGAGTAGCTGGGATATTTGATGTAGCTAATAGTTGGTTTGATTTGCCAATGAGATATCATCAGAATTTTGCGACAACATTACATAAATGGGGTGTATATAAGAAAGGTTATGCCTCACCATATATAGTTTGGCCTATTTTTGGTCCTGGAACAGTAGAGAGCTTATCTAACGGTGTCGATGCAGCATTTAACCCTCTTACATATATATTTCTTGTACCTGGTATTGATACTTTTACATCATATCTTATTAACTATAGTGTGTATGGAGTATATTATGTCAATAAAGGTGTGTCATATTTACCAGCATACACTAATCTTCAGCAATCGACGTTAGATCCATATGTGGCTCTAAGAAATGCATATATACAAAATTATGACTATAGTATGGCAAAAATATTGAAGCAAAAGCCACCTCAAGCAGAGTCAGCACAGCAAAATGACCAAGCAGTATTAAATATATTAGGAATCAATAGTGGAAGTACTAGTTCAGAAGTTGCTTCAAGTGGCGAAAGTTTTATAACAAACTCTCAGAATATACCTGTACTTAAGAGTAGCTTATCTACTGTGAATGATGCTGCTAAAGTTTAAAAGATTTTTTAAAGTAAAAAATATTCACAAGAGTTTCTTTAATCAAAAAGTTTTTGCTATAGTAAATATATCTATTAATTGAATTATGTGCTTTCAATGAAAAAATTATTCGTAGCTTTTATGTCTATGGTAATGCTATTACCAAGTTTATCAACTATTGCAGCTCCTGTATCTAGTGGGTATGATTTTATCCCTATTCAAGAGGAAATGCAAATTGCTCAACCAGTTGTACAAAAACACGGAATGGTTTCATCACAAGAAGCTCTAGCTAGTGTAGTAGGGTTACAAATACTCAAACAGGGTGGTAATGCTGTAGATGCGGCTGTAGCTGTTGGGTTTGCCTTAGCAGTTACCTTACCACGAGCAGGAAACCTTGGTGGTGGAGGCTTTATGCTAATATACCTAAAAGATAAGCATAAAACTATAGCTATAAACTATCGTGAAAAAGCTCCTTCTAAGGCTACTAAAGATATGTTCCTTAATAAAAAAGGAGAGGTTGATTATAGTAAAGTTTCTGGTTCTTATAGTGCTTCAGGAGTTCCTGGAACTGTAGCAGGCCTAATTGATGCACAGCAAAAGTACGGTAAATTAACACTTGCTCAGGTAATTGCTCCAGCTATCAAACTAGCAAAATATGGTATTCCAGTGAGCTATGATTTACACCAATCATTAGTAACTGCTAAACCATGGTTAAAAAAATCTCCTGATGCGATGAGGATTTTTTATAAAAAAGATGGCTCAGCATATAAGGTTGGAGAGACATTAAAGCAGCCAGAGCTTGCTAATAGCCTAGAGCTAATCGCAAAACATGGTAAAAAAGCTTTTTATGAAGGTGAAATAGCTCATAAGATAGCCCAAAGCATGGCTAAAAATGGTGGACTAATTACTTTAAATGATCTTAAGAATTATAATGTAGAAGAAATGAAGCCAGTTAAAGACACCTATAGAGGTTATACTATCTATTCTATGCCACCGCCAAGTTCTGGTGGGGTGGTTTTAATTGAGCTTCTAAATATTTTAGAAAACTTCCCATTAGCGGATTATGGTAATAATAGTGCCAAAACTATCAATCTTATGAGCAATGCTATGAGCTATGCTTATAATGATCGTAATGCAGATCTTGGTGACCCTGATTTTGTGAAGATGGATTTAGCTAAATTTTTATCTAAAAAATATGCTAAGCAGATAGCTAAGAAAATAGATACAGATAAACATATTCCTAGTAAAGATATTAGTACAGTTGATCCTGATGATCATGAAAAACTACAAACTACACAATTTAGCGTTATAGATAAAGATGGTAATATGGTCTCAAATACATATACCCTAAATTACTCTTATGGTAGTGGTATTATTGCACCAGGTACAGGGATATTTTTAAATAATGAAATGGATGATTTTGCTGCTAAAGTTGGTGTAGCTAACGTATTTGGATTAGTTCAAGGTGAGGCTAATACTGTAGCACCAAATAAGCGACCATTAAGCTCAATGACACCAACTATAGTGCTAGATAAAAAGGGCAATCCATTCTTAGCTACAGGTTCACCAGGTGGTAGTCGTATTATTACAACTACTCTACAAGTTATTTTGAATTTAATTGATTACAATATGAATTTACAATCAGCAGTTAATAATCCTCGTGTACATAGTCAATTGTGGCCAGAAGAGTTAGGTGTAGAGCAGGGAATATCTGTAGATACAATTAACTTACTTAAGAAAATGGGCAATAATGTCATACCATACGCAGCTATGGGGGCTGCAGAATCGGTAGGCTCTGATGGTGAGTATGTCTATGGTGCGGCAGACCCGCGTAGAGCTAGTGCTTTAGCAGTAGGGTATTAGATAATAATTATCTTTTGATGTAACACTTAAAGACTATTGGCCAAGTTATGGTATTAATAGTTGATGGTTCTCCCCAAGATTTTCTAAATTTATCATAAAATCCAAGCTCTATAAGAGGACATTTTCTATGGTTCTTAATATATTCGGCATAAGCAGATATTGATTTTAGATATTCGATAAAGTTATCAAAGTCCATTTGTTTTGTTTGTTCAAACTTAGGAGCATTTAACATAGGTAAGTTTAGATTAATACTTTGATAAATTTCAACAAGCCCGTTACCTTCTGGGAAAAATGAATCTATCGCATTTAAAAACTCTTGATAAATAACTTCTGTTTTACCATTTATTTGAATGTCTCGATAGTATGTCCAAATTGCTATGATGCCATTAGGTTTAAGTATACGTAAGCATTCTTTTTCAAATTTAGATATATCAAACCAATGAGCAGCTTGAGAAGCTGTTACCAAATCGACACTTTCATCATTAAACATACTACTAGTTTCATTAGACTCAAAGTATTTAATATTCTTATGTTTAAAAGCTTTAGATATCTGATCCTTACTAATATCCGTAGCATGAATTTTATCAATAAACTCTGCTAATTTAATAGCTGTTTGACCATTACCTGTACCACAGTCCCAAGCTTTTTTATAAGAAGGAATGTTATTCTTTAGATAATCAATAATTTCAGCAGGAGTAGAAGGCCTTGCTTTTTGATAAGATTCTGAGTTAAAGCTAGGTTTTTTATTTATCATATTAAGCTTTTAGAATAAATTTTTAATTTGATTATATATATTTCTTATAACTAGTAATTAAGTTTCTAGCATTAATTCTATGACTAGCTTTCATCATAGAATTAATGCTTAGTTTTATATTTGAAATTTAGATAGAAAGAAAGTTTAGAATTAAAGAGCCCCACGAGCTGCTTTTTTACGATCAGATTCTGTTAGATGTTTTTTTCTTAATCTAATAGATTCTGGTGTAATTTCAACTAACTCATCATCTTCGATAAACTCAAGAGCATACTCAAGAGTAAGCTTGATTGGAGTAACTAAAGTAAGAGCATCATCTTTACCAGAGGCACGAACGTTAGTTAGCTGTTTACCTTTACAAGGATTTACTGCTAAATCATTATCTCTACTATGAATTCCTATAATCATTCCTTCATAAACATCTGTACCATGAGAAATAAACATTTTACCTCTCTCTTGCAGGTTCCAAAGAGCAAAAGCTACTGCTTTACCCGCTAACATAGAAACTAAAGTACCATTTTGGCGAGTTTCAAGAGCTTGTTTTTTCATAGGTCCATAATGATCAAATACTTTATTTAAAATACCTGAGCCAGATGTGATAGTTAAAAACTCTGTATAAAAACCAATTAGACCACGAGATGGTATTATAAACTCAAGTTTTACACGACCTTTTCCATCTGGTTCCATATTTTTAAGCTCACCTTGACGCAAGCCCATTCTTTCCATTACAGTACCTTGATGCTCTTCTTCGATATCTATAATTGCTTGCTCATATGGCTCATGTTTCTCACCATCAACATCTTTAAAGATTACATGTGGACGAGATACTGCGATTTCATAACCTTCACGACGCATATTTTCTAATAAGATTGAAAGATGAAGTTCACCACGTCCAGAAACTTTAAACTTATCAGGATCATCAAGCTGTTCAACTCTTAAAGCTACATTTGTAAGTAGTTCTTTATCTAGACGATCTTTGATCTGACGAGAAGTTACAAACTTACCTTCTTTACCAGCAAAAGGAGAGTTATTAACTTGGAATGTCATGCTAATAGTTGGCTCATCTACAGAAAGTTCAGGTAATGCTTCTACTTTATCAGGGCTACATAATGTATCTGATATGTTCAAACCTTCCATGCCTGTTACACAAACAATATCACCAGCTTGTGCTTCAGGAACTTCTACTCTTTCAAGCCCCATATAACCTAATATTTGTAAGATTCTACCATTACGAGTTTTACCATCTTTGCCAATAATAGTTACAGGAGTATTTGTTTTAACTTTACCTCTTTGGATACGACCAATACCAATAGTTCCTGTGAAGTTTGAATAATCTAAGGAAGATATTTGCATTTGGAATGGACCATCCTCATCAACAGCAGGATGCTCAACATTTTCAACAATAGCTTTGAAAAGATCAGTCATATCTTCTTTCTGTTCGCCAAGCTCATTTGTAGCCCAACCATTAATAGCAGAAGCATAGATTATAGGGAAATCTAGTTGCTCATCTGTAGCACCAAGTCTATCAAAAAGGTCAAATACTTGATCAACAACCCAATCAGGTCTTGCACCATCTCTATCAATCTTGTTGATAACTACGATAGGTTTTAAACCTTTAGCAAAAGCTTTTTCTGTTACAAATCTTGTCTGAGGCATAGGGCCATCAACAGCATCAACTAGAAGTAATACTGAGTCAACCATAGATAGTACACGTTCAACTTCACCGCCGAAGTCAGCATGACCTGGAGTGTCTACGATATTAATTCTATAATTATTCCATTTTAGGGCAGTGTTTTTTGCAAGGATTGTAATCCCTCTTTCTTTTTCAATATCATTTGAGTCCATGACTCTTTCAACTTCTGGACCACGAGTATTTAGGGTACCAGATTGTTGTAATAACTTATCAACCAAAGTAGTTTTACCATGGTCAACGTGTGCGATAATCGCAATATTTCTTAAATTTTCAATCATTAAATTTTACCTATTTTTATAAAATCACCAACAATTATAGACTAATAATAACCAAAAGTACCTAAAAACTTGGCTACTTTGAATCTTTGAGTAGTTTTTTGTTTTTGTTATAACCGTAAAGAAAAGTAATAAAACATAAAATATTAAAAGTTGTTGTCATTATCAGGTAATATGCAGAGGGAAAAAATCCAAAACTAATACTAAAGTATAAATTTATACAAGCTATTTGAAGCGAACAAACAGCACTTATTAGAAGTCCTAAGATATAGCCAAAAGCTAACAAAACACTACCTATGAATGCTAAAAATCCAAAGAAATAAGTGATAACTATAATTATGCTATAAGACAGATGTGTATTTAGGTTTATATAGCTATAAAAGATCATAAATATCGTTGATAGTATTATTATAGCACTAGCTTGTAAGATATTGTTTTTTGTGATTCTTTGAGGAATTATCTTGGTTTTATAAGCTATAAGTATTGCTAGTAGAGGTAAACCTAAATCATTTAAAAATGGAGTTAGACTTTTAATAAAATAAGAAATACTAGATTCGCTAAAATTATAAAAGCTAATAAAGTTTACAAATGTTGCTAGAAAATAAAAATACCATGCATCTTTTTTGAAAGAGGAAATTCTAATAGCGAATATTAATGTAAATATTTGAACAGTCAATAAAAGAAAATATGTCTGCATAACTTCATCTTAAATTCACTTATTTTTATAAGATAATTATAGACCGGCAATTATCAAAAGTACCTATAATTTAGCCACTTTAATTTTTGATAGCTTTTCTATACTTGATGTAGGCGTATGTGAATATAAGTAGATTTAGTATATTAAAAGCATTACTTATAAGAAACATTGTAATACTTTGAGGATATATTATTTGGTAATATATGCTCATTACTATCATTTGCACACAATAGATAGAATTTATAAGCAAGCCTGCAATATATCCAAATATTAAAAGAGCAGAACCAACAAATACTATGATTCCAAATAAATCTGAAATGAACATACTAACACTAAAAAATGGTGACATAGGCAAGGTTAAGTGGTTAAATATAATCATAAATAGTGTTGTCAGTATAATAATAACAGTAGCAGGCACAATATTGTTTCTAGTTAATATTTGCGGTTTAAAGCTATATTTCTTGAGAATAATTATTGCTAATAGTGATAATCCTAAGTCATGGCTAAAAGGTGCTAAGCTTTTTATAAAGTCAAGAATACTAAATTCATTAAAATTATAAAAACTAATAAATCCAAGTAAAGTTCCAAAGAAGTAAAAATACCAAGCCTCTTTCTTAAAAGAAGCAATTTTGACTGCAAATAATACCCCAAATATTGACACTAGTATTTGCATAAAATAGAAACTAATACTCATAAGTACATTATATCTTTATATATCGTTGTTAATAAATATACTGTTAATAAAGTTATTTTTGAAGTATTTATACTATAAAGTTAGCTACTTTTTTAAATACATTTTTATTGATTAGAGATAATTTTGCTTGAAGCTTGTAAATCTTGTTTGTTAGAATAGTTATGAAAATACTGGTAAAATAGTGAGGCAATGATATATATATTTAGAAAACTAAAGGCAAAGTTAAAAAAAAGAAATTCATATAATAACTCGTATGCAAGTGAGTTAATATCATCAATTCATAGAGCTGATATTAAGGCTACTATACTTTCAATAATATGGGCAGCAGGTCCTGTAACAATTATAGCTATCACACTAGGTTATTACTTAAGTCATGGCTCTAGAGTGCCTCTAGTTACAGTTGCATATTTTTCTTTATATGTTTTTTTCGTTGGTTTAGTTGGTTTTGTTAGTAAAATAATCTTTGATTCGATAAAACATCGCGAACAAGAAAAAATGCAAGATAGATTTTTGAGCGTAATGGAGGAGTCATACCAAAATCTCTACTTATCAAAGAAAATGAGTTTAGCTAATCTAACTGATCAAGTTAGAGATAATCGAGTGGCTTATGAAATCCTTGCAAAATCACATCCTACAAGTAAAGAGATATTTTATATTTTTAATCTTCATTTTAGTAAAGAAATGGCAGAGTTTGCTGAGATTATATATTTACATCAGGAGAATGGTTTCCCTATTGATAATCATGATAATAAACGTAAGTTAAGAAAATTTTATAAACAAATATCTAATTGCCAAAAAATTCCAAATGATTTAAAACTGAAATTTTTAAAAGCACTAATAGGGGAGTACTCAGACTTAAAGCAGGGACTTGAGAGAAAAGCAGGTTTCTTAACAAAGATCTATAATAGTGCAGGTCAATATAATCTTTTTGATTTAGATGATGCAAGTAATGCTATTACTCTTTTTATAGAGCTACTTTCTGGTCGAAAGATCTACTACTTTAAAACGATCTCTAAATTTGAAGATGTTAAAAAAGATTATTTATTTACATCAATAGAAAACCTAAGAAGTAAAATAACTCAAAAATATAATCATATTTTAGGAATTTATAAGCAATGTTATCTAGTTATGTCTGAAGTAGCTCCAAATTTAGAACTTAGAGATATTATAAATATAACAGAAGATGTTGAGGATAATATTTCTCAGTTAGAAAGCTCAATAATTCAGCTTCATACAAAAAAGTTACCAAAAGATATTAAAAGGCAAATCCAGCAAAATAGAAATAGATTTAATCAAAATATTCGCATAATTAGAACTTTACTTAAGAGATTAACTGTCTTATTAAATCAATGGCGATCACTAGATTTTGATAAAGATGAAAAATTGAGTAAAAATGTTGAGCATGAGTTGGCATATGTATATCTTGAAGAGAAGATAAGAATGTCTATCGCTTATGAAATGTTTGAGTATATTAACCATGAGCATGATTTTGCTACAAAAACAGAACAAATAAAGGCATATGCAAGACAGATCGTTAAAGTTTTACAGGAGCCTCTATGTTTGGAAGAAGCACCTGTTTTAACAGCTATAGAAATGTCTAATAGAGCGAATTTGAGTAGTATAAAATTAACTAATTCAACTGCACAAAAGCTTAATACAACATATAATCTATGTAGATCTGTGAAGACAAATATAGTTGAAATAAGACGTAGAATAAATAGAGTCTTAGTAGCACAGTATTTATAACGATTTTTCTAAGAGCCTTTTATACCTGTTTATCATAGTGATATTTCCAGATGTGCCACCACAGTGAATATATATGATTGGCTTAGGTAAGTTATTATAATTTTTTAAAAGTACGCGCCAAGCTATTGGATCATAGAGCAGATCAAACTCTATAGAGGTTTGTTGTTTTAGTTCTTTGTGGATATTATAGTTTTTTATATCTAATTGTCCGAAGTTTGTTTGAAAATGAGGTTCTAGAATTTGAGGGTGTTTAAGATTTTTATCAATATAGTCAAATTGTCGTTTTAAATATTTTGAGTCTCCAACACAAGGAACTGTAAAAACTCTTTGATTTAAATATTTTTCTAAATATAAAGCTGTTGTTCCGGTTCCTGAAGCAACTACTACACTATAATCTTCGATTTTATTTTCATTACAGAAGTTTTTGATTTCTAATGCGCAACTAGCAATACCTTCTTCAGCAGAAGGATTTCTACCTCCTTGGTCAAAAAAGTAAAAATCTTTGGTATCTTCGTATTTAGCTTTTATATTTTCTAATTCTAATGATCCGCTAGTTTCAAAAAGTTGCATACCATTATCTAAAGCGAGTTTTAAGTTACCAGTTTTGTTTTGCTTAAGAAATTTTGGCAAGGGCTTTATCCAGTAATGAAAATTCCAACCTTTAATTTTAGCAAGTTGGGATAATGCCAGCATAAAATTAGACTGGTTGCCACCAAAAGAAACAATGGTTTTAATCTGTGTGTAGTTATCAGGATTGTCTAAGATATAAGCTAGTTTTCTAGCTTTATTACCTGAAAAGATAGGATGGTTAAGGTCATCTCTCATTACTATGAAATCTTTATTTTCAAAAGAGATCTTTTGAAATAGAGATGATGACATTTTGACTATTATTCTTCTAAAAGTTCAAATTCGTCTTTACCAACACCACAGTCAGGACATTCCCAATCTTCAGGAACATCTTCCCATTTTGTACCTGGTTCAATACCATCTTCTGGCCAGCCTTCAGCCTCATCATAAATTAATCCACAAACGATACAAATATATTTTCTATATTCCATAATCTTATAAAGAGTTAAGTATAAAAGTTGAGCTATTTTATCATTATAAAAGAGGGATATCTAGACTCGCTACACAGAGTTTTTGAAATACTATATTTTTGAGTCATCAACCCCAATTTTTCTTGATTTATTTGAAAAGTATACAATGTTTTGATCGATAAAATTATCGGCAATTTCTCTTGGAATATCTTTATCTAAATGCCTTCTTATTAGGCGATAAAAAGCATCTTTATTTGTTTCATTAAAGTGTTTCTTAAAGGATCTGTTAACTACACTGTCATAGCAAGCTAGAAATTTTTTGATGCGTATTTTAGGATCTGTATTACTTGTTCCAGTATCACATTGTGTTGGAGCTGTTGTAGCTATATTGAATCCTTTACGGGTATAGTAAGAGGCGATGCCTTTAAATATCCGATCATTACTATATATTGTAATACTAAGATAAGTACGAAAATCTCGATATCTTTCAACGTATTCTCCAACTTTTGCACAAATATAGCCATCCATGTTATCTTTGTTACCTTCACCATAAATTATTGGCACAAGTTCAAAGTTTTTATAGATCTCAGTTTTTTTGAAGTTTGACTCTAATTCTTGGCTATTAGTAAAGACTATAACTCTATCAAAGTTATTTTCAGAGATACGTGAAAAGTTATTATAGTTTTCTGAATCAACTATTGCTAATTTAAGATATTCCATGATTTTACCATTTATGTATCTTTATATTAATTTTACCCTAAAAGCTATGTAAATTGTGATATTTTGTTAAAATGATACTAAAATAGTAAAGTATTTATTAATATGCTAAATTTTAAATATACATACCCTAAGTTATCTGAGGAGTTTTATTCAGTACAACCTGTATATAAGTATCGAAATGCAAAGTTGTTACTTTTAAATGATAATCTAGCTAATGATTTAGGATTAGATTTTTCTAAATATTCTCAAGAGAAATTATTAAGCTTATTGTTAGGTTATAGCAGTGAAAAACCTATCGCCCAAGCTTATGCTGGTCATCAGTTTGGTAATTTTACAATGCTTGGTGATGGTAGGGCTATACTAATAGGAGAATATGAAAGTCCAAATGGAGATTTGTTTGATTTTCACCTTAAGGGAGCAGGTTTAACTAAATTCTCAAGAGGCGGTGATGGCAAAGCTGCTTTAGGACCTATGCTTAGAGAGTATATAGTTAGTGAAGCAATGTATAATTTGGGTATACCAACTAGTCGTATCTTAGCTGTGATAAGTACAGGTGAAAATATTCAAAGAAATAATCTTGAGCAAGGCGCAATTGCTGTAAGAGTTGCAAGTAGCCACATTAGGGTTGGAACATTTCAATATGCTGCAATGCTAGGGGAGACATATTCGCAAGAGTTGCTGAATTATACTATTGATAGGCATAAGATTCCTTATAATGATAATAAAGCTTTGAGCTTGCTTGATTACGTTATAGATAAACAAACTAGTTTAATTACCGAGTGGGAAAGAGTAGGTTTTATCCATGGTGTTATGAATACAGATAATATGACTATTTCAGGCGAGACTATTGATTATGGTCCTTGTGCTTTTATGGATATTTATGATCCTGAAACGGTCTTTAGCTCTATTGATAGAAATGGCCGTTACGCATTTGCAAATCAAGCATCTATAGCTGGGTGGAATATAGCAAGACTTGCAGAGAGTTTGTTAAAATTAATTTCCTCAAATGAGGAAGAAGCTATTAAACTAGCTCAAGAAAAACTACAAGATTATTCAGGAATCTATAAAACTAAATGGAAAAAAATGTTTCTTAATAAATTAGGCTTGGATAATCAGCCTGATAATTACGATGAAATTATTTCAAATTTACTTGTAAGTATGTTTAAAAATAATCTTGATTATACAAATACATTTTATGATTTAACGTATAGTAATGTTGAGAACTTAAAAGCAAAAGGATTAGGCTATTGGCTAGAGTCATTGAGAAACCTAAATTTAGATTCTTCAAAAATGCAAAAGTCTAATCCAGTTATTATCCCAAGAAATCACCAAGTTGAAAAAGCTATAAAATCAGTTGAAGGAGGTAGTTTTGGAAATGTTTATGGCTTATTAGATGCTACAAGAAGTCCGTATGAATTCAGTGAGATAAAGGCTAAATATATGGCTGAGCCAAGAGATGAGGAAAAAGTTAGATTTACTTTTTGTGGGACCTAATACACAAGGCTTTCATTAGCCTCCAATCGAATTTCTATTTCTAGTAGGTCCACTATCGCCAGAGCTACTATCACCAGAGCTACTGCTACCGCTATCTGTAGAACTGCTGTTACTGTTTATAGATCCACAAATGCTTGGAATTTGTGACTGTGTTAGAATAGATCCTGAAGCGTTACCACAAGTCCATATGATAGCACCACTAGTAATAGTAGGAGATATCATAAGTGCTGATTGTGATTGTTCCACAGCAGGTGTGCTTTCTGCAGAAATACCATTAAAAGTATCATTTCCAACATTTACTATAATACTTCCATTAGATTCTACTCCAACATTTAAAGGAGTTTCAGATGGGGGTGTAATGTCTGAGATAGTATCTCCAGAGTTTAAATTACTTAGTGATATCTGCTCAGCAATATCTGCTTTGACTCCACCAATTTTACTAACTTCAGATGCGATTTTTGCTCTAGTTGTATAGTTTGCATACATTGGTACAGCAACAGCACTTAATATGGCTATTATAGCTATCACGACCATTAACTCAACTAAGCTAAAACCTTTTTGGTTATATTGTTTTCTCATATATTTTGTAAAATGTAGTTTTTTATTTAGCTAAATTATAAATATTTTTTCTAAAGAATCTATAGCTTAGGAGTTGTTTTATCAACGATAATCGCTGTAGTCATAGTTCCATGAATATTTAGAGGTGTTCTAAAACTATCAATAATTGCATCAACCCCAATAATCAATGCGATCATCTGCCAAGGTAATCCAAAGTAAGAAAAGACTACTCCAGCAGCAACAAAAGCTGTGCCAGGAATCCCTGAAACTCCTAATGAGGCAAGCATACAAATAACAGAAATTAGTAGAACTGTTGAAAAAGTTATATCCATACCTGTAGCATTCATTGCCATAATAGCTAATACCGCAGGGAATACGCCAGCACAACCGTTCATTCCTAGTGTAGTTCCCATAGTAGGAGCAAATGTTGCAATACTACTAGAAGTACCATATTTATTTAGCCCATCAATAGATAATGGTAGTGTTCCCATACTTGATCTAGAAGTTGCTGCAACAACCATAGCTTTCCAAATACTTTTATAAAATCTAACTATATTTGTTCTAA
The DNA here is from genome assembly GCF_012224145.1 of Francisella sp. LA112445. Taxonomy (NCBI): domain Bacteria; kingdom Pseudomonadati; phylum Pseudomonadota; class Gammaproteobacteria; order Thiotrichales; family Francisellaceae; genus Francisella; species Francisella sp. LA112445. The sequence continues at coordinate 1,359,670 of NZ_CP041030.1, read as the reverse complement.
ATAAAACTAATAGGATAATATGCATTACTAGGACTATCGCTAAAGCTATATAGCAAGTTAAGATAAAATATAACACTGTTGAAATGCTGTTTTTATCAAGCTCAACAGTCATCTGAATCATTAAACCTAATACGCCATAAGGTGTGATAGCTATAATCATTCTTGCTAGTTTTTTAATCACAAAAAATGCTGAATCTATAAAGTTGATAAAAGGAGCTGCTAGCTTACTATCTTCACGATGGGCAATTAACATTGAAAACCCAAGTAATATAGCAAATATAACAACCGCCATAACATTATTATTATTCATTTGTTTGAAGATATTATCTGGTAAGAATCCTAAAATAGTCTGAGATATTGTTGATGTTTGCATATCTTTGTCGACATTACCTGTAATAGATGCAATATCTATACCTTGACCTAAATGCATTGTAATTGCTACGACAGCACCAATTGCAGCACTTATACCTGTTAGAATTAGTAATATAGCGATTGTTTTGTAGGCAAACTTTATTACATATGATCCTTCATAGTTCTTTAGATTTATTATTGAATGGACTATAGATGTTAGAACTATTGGTATAATTAACATTTTAAGTAAAGAAATATATCCATCACCTAGAATATCACTAAGTTGTATAAAACTGTTGCTATGTTGATTAATAACATTATAAAGTATCCCGATTATAATACCTGCGACAAGAGCTAGTATTGTTCGAAAGTTAAAGCTGAATTTCTTTACTTGAAGGAGTATTAAGACAAGTAAAGAAATTATAAGTATAAAAGCCATATAAACCTCTAAGCTGAGAGTTAATAAACCTAAAATATTAACATACTTTACTAATTTAGTATATTGTAAATATGGCGTCTTAATTAGAATTGCTCGAAATTAAAATGTATTTTTTAAAAAATGAATACTATAATGAAAATATTGAAATTTTTTATATATAAGAAATATGTCACAAACACTTATGTATCAAGAAACTAGTAGTAGTTTTGAGAAGGTCGAAAATCAGCTTAAATTAAATAAAACTATAGTCGAAGATATTGCTAAGAGATTAAAAGAAAAAGGGATTAAAAGAGTAATTACTGTAGCTAGAGGTAGTTCAGATTGTGTTGCTAATTTTGCAAAATATTTATTTGAAACTCAACTAGGCTTTAGTGTTTCTTCTTTACCACCATCTGTCACAACAATCTATGGTAAAAATATCGGTGATGAGAAGACATTAGCTATAGGTATTTCACAATCTGGAGGTTCTCCGGATCTTAGACTAGCTTTAGAGGGGTGCAAGAAGGCTGGATGTACAACTTTAGCTATTGTAAATAAAGAAGAGTCGCCTTTAGCAGAAAGTGCAGATTTAGTTTTGCCTGTTAGAGCAGATGCGGAAAATGCTGTAGCAGCAACTAAAAGCGTCATAACATCTTTAGTGGCTTTAGTAAGTATTGTTGCAGAGTATAATCAAGATTCATCTTTGATAGCAAGTTTACAAAAGCTACCTGAAGCTCTTAAAGAGAGTTTAAAGTCGGACTGGTCAGATGCAATACAAGAGTTAAAAACTAGTAAAAATATGTTTGTTATAGGTAGAGGTTTTGGATTTCCCATTGCTCAAGAGATGGCTTTAAAACTTAAGGAAACATGTGGTATACATGCCGAAGCATTTAGCTCAGCAGAAGTTTTACATGGACCTTTTGCATTAATGACTCGGACATTTACTACATTTACTATTTTACAAAGTGATGAAAGTGCAAAAGGCACTCATGAAATAATCAAAAGGATGACAGACCTTGATGTAAAAACAATATGTGCGACTACAGATCCAAAATCAGCAGCAAAATTTCATTTACATGTAGATGTTGAAATTCATCCAATACTTCAGACTATTGTTTTATTACAAGAGTTTTATCTTATGATTAACGAATTAGCAGTATCTTTAGGTCTTAATCCAGATAATCCGGTAAATCTAAAAAAAGTTACTGAAACAGTTTAATTTTTATAAATAAATTTTAAGGCAAGTTTATTATGAGTGGATCTATAAAATTAAAGCTTAAAATAATTACTATAATATTTTTCTCAGCAATGGGTGGAATGCTGTATGGCTATGATATAGGGGTAATTAATAGTGCTTTTCTATTTATAAAAGATGATATCCCAATGAGCGCCTTTGAGACTTCCTTACTGGGTGGATCTGTTTTATTTGGTGGTGCATTTGCTATACTAGTTGCAGGAATAGTAGCTGATATTATTGGTAGGCGAAATACCCTTAAGTTATCGGGCCTTGTTTTTATAATTTCCGTATGGATGATTTATGAATCTAGTAGTTATGAGTTTTTATTAACTTCTAGGTTGGTTCAAGGTATTTCTGTAGGTTTTATTACAGTTACTGTACCACTATATCTTACAGAGACAGTTCCTAGTAACATTAGGGGGGTCGCTGTTACATGTTTTCAACTCTTTTTGACAGCAGGAATTTTAATCTCAAATTATGTTGGGCTATTATTTGAAAGTACTCGAGACTGGAAAGCAATGTTCTTAACATCACTTATTCCTGCGTTAATATTCTTTTTTGGTTGTTTCTTTATCTTAAAATCTCCTAGATGGCTAATACTTAAAAACAAAGATTCAGAAGCAAAAACTGTTTTACAAAATTTCTTTAGTAAAAGTGAAGTAGAATCACAGGTTAAACAGGTTAAAGATACATTAAAAGATAGCGGTCAAAGTTTGCTTCATATTTTTACCAATAAGCATTATGTTGTACCAACTGTAATAGTTATTTCTGTAGCAATTCTAAATCAGTTAACAGGTATTAATAGTATATTGCAGTACTCATCTAGTTTGCTAAAAGAGGCAGGTTTAGGAGGTAATTATGTATCAATTGTTGGTGGGATAACTATTACAGCCATTAATTTTTTGACAACTTTATTAGCTGTTTTTATAGCTGAAAAAATAGAAAGGAAATTCATTGTCACATTTGGGACATTTATGGTAGCTATTACTTTAATATTAACAGGTATAGCATTAGTAGCTTTGCCTCAATCAAGTATTAAAGGGTGGGTTTTGCTTATTGGATTAATATGTTTTGTATTTTTCTTTGCAATAGGCTCTGGATCATATGTATGGGTGATATTATCAGAACTTCTTCCTAACAATATTAGAAGTAAAGCACTTGGTCTTGCTTTATTTTTAAATAGTATGGCTTCTGCAGTATTAGCATCAGTGTTTCTACCTATAACAGTTAGTTTAGGTGATAGTAGCATGTTTTTTATTTGCGGAGCATTTACATTGTTGTTTGGATTTATAGTATTAAAATTTGTACCAAAAACTACAGGACGTTCATTAGAAGATATCGAAAAAGAATTTATGAAATAACTATTTAATTTATTTTTCATTATGTTATAATGTTTACATGTATTTTGATAATTCTTTATCAAAACGTAAGCGTTAACGTTATCCAACGCATAGTTTTTTAATTAAAAGGTAGTCCTTCATGGGGTTGCTGTAACTATGCATAAAAGGATAACTGCAATGATTCAAAGAAAAAATATAATCTCACTTATAATAGCAATCGCCTTTTTTATGGAAATGCTTGACAGCACCATTGTTGTCACAGCTGTATCCAAAATGGCTGATTATTTCGGTATAAACTTTAGTTATATAAATTTGGCTATTACTGCTTATGCTACATCAATAGCTGTTTTTTTACTAATAGCACCATGGGTTAGCAATAGAGTAGGGGATAAAAATACATATGTTTTATCGATAGCTGTTTTTAGTTTTGGCTCTCTATTATGTGGCTTAAGTACTAATATACTAATGTTGGTATTTGCTGAGATTATTCAAGGGGTTGGGGGCGCGCTTATGGTACCTGTTGGTAGAACCATAATATTTAAGCAGACTCCTAAAGATCAATACCTTAAAGCAATTGCGTGGATGGTATGGCCAGCATTAATAGCACCAGTCATTGGTCCAGTTTTAGGCGCATATATCGTAAAATATTCAAGTTGGAGATATATGTTTTTTATAAATATTCCGATAGGTGTTGTGCTATCTGTATTATCTATTTTTCTACTAGATAATACAAAAACTTCAGTGATAGAGAAAAAATCATTTGATTTTAAAGGTTTTGTAATACTAGCAATATTAATTATGTCTGTAATTTTCCTTCTGGAGTCGTGTCTAAAAGATTCAATCTTTAGAAGCTATAGATCTATATTTATAGTTGGTTTGATTGTTACATCACTACTAAGTGTTATACATTATAAAAAATCAAAAAATCACATAGTAAATATTTCTGCTCTTAGAATACATAGTTTTAGAAGCTCTATTATAAACTCTACATTTTTTAGGATAACAACAGGAGCTATGCCTTTTGTGATACCTTTATATTTTCAACAAGCTTTAGGTTTTTCAGCTATAAAAGCTGGGAGTTTATTATTGATAATGTTTATCGGTAACTTAGGGGCTAAAGTATTTGTAAATCGTTTGATTAAAATTTTTGGTAGTGAGTTGGTAATATCTATAGGAAGTATTGTGCAGATGATAAGTGTTGCTATGATACTAACAATAACACAGGCATCTCCTTTATTTTATATTAGTATTATTTTGCTTGTAAATGGCGCTATAAGATCAGTTTTGTTTACAGCTTATATGTCTAGAGTATTCATAGATGTACCAAAACCTAATCTGAATGATGCAAATGCAATTAACAATATATTATTCCAACTAACTTTTGGGATGGCTGTTTCACTTTCTGCGATATTATTAAACTGGTTTTTTAACACTTTTAGTGTAAACACAGCTTTTGATATTACAATTATTATATTTGCTATTCTTGCTTTTATACCAACAATATTAGGTTTTTTATTTAAAAAGAAAATAATTAAGCAGGATTATCTATATCAATAAATTTAGTTTCTAAATTTAAGTTTTTTTCTAGTAATTTTGCTATTGCTTTTGCACCTTCTTTTTCAGTCGCATGGTGTCCAGCTGCTATATAGTTTATACCTAGTTCACGAGCTGTGTGAGTGGTTCTTTCTGAGATTTCACCAGAGATAAAAGTATCGGCTCCAGCATTATAAGCATATTCTATAAAATCTTGAGCACCACCTGTACAGATAGCAACTTTTTTATTTTGATTTTTAGCAGTGATAACAGTCGGCTGTCTATTTAGTTTTTCTTCAATAAGCTTATTAAAGCTATTTAAGTCTAGATCACAGTCTGCTATTACAGAAATATCAGGTTTAGATCCTGTTTCAAAGAATCTTATATTACGTAGATTTAGTTTCTTCGCTAAAAGGATATTGTTACCAATTTCTCTATGTCCATCTAGGGGTAAATGATAGCCAAAAAGGTGTATGCCATTTTTTATAAATTTTGCGATGCGTTCATACTTCATGCCAACTATAGGGTAACTTTCACCTTTCCAAAAATAACCGTGATGAACAACAATAGCATCAGCGTCTTCTTGTATAGCAGAATCAATGAGCTCCTGACAAGCGGTAACTCCAGTTATAACTTTTTTAATGTCTCTGTAACCTTGTATTTGCAGGCCATTAGGAGCATAGTCTTTGTAGTCATTTACTTCAAAATAATCATTTAAGTAATTTTCTAAATCTTTAAAGTACATAGGTCTGAAAAATCAACTTTATAATGGTATAATCTTACATTGTATATTTTCGTATGATTATTTGAAGTATAAATATATTTTTTTGGAATCTTTTATATGAATAAAACAAATGTTGTAAAAGTTGGTAATGTTTTAATTGGTGGAGATAATCCAGTTGTAGTCCAGTCAATGACTGACACATATACCGCAGATATTGAAAAAACAGTTAAGCAAATTTTAGCTCTGCATAAAGCAGGAAGTGAGATAGTTCGAATTACAGTTAATGATGAGCCAGCAGCAGCAGCAGTGCCTGTAATTGTCAAAGAGTTAGCAAAACATGATTGTCACGTACCAATAGTTGGTGATTTTCACTATAACGGCCATACACTTTTAAGCAAGTATCCAGAATGTGCAAAAGCTCTAGCAAAGTATCGTATAAACCCTGGTAATGTTGGTTTTGGTAAGAAAAAAGATACACAATTTGCTGAGATAGTAAAAATAGCTATAGAAAATGATAAACCTGTACGTATAGGTGTAAACTGGGGTAGCTTAGATCAAGCTCTTTTAGCTAGATTGATTGATGAAAATAATGCTCAAGAGCATCCATTGAGTTTACAGCAGATCATGCACAAAGCTTTGATAACATCAGCTCTAGAGAGTGCTAAATATGCTGAAGAACTTGGTCTATCTAAAGATAAAATTATAATTTCTTGTAAGGTTAGTGAAGTTCAAGATTTGGTAGCAGTGTATCAAAAGCTATCAAAACAATGTGACTATGCTTTACATTTAGGTCTTACAGAAGCTGGTATGGGTACTAAAGGTATCGTAGCAAGTGCTGTGAGTTTGGGTATATTATTACAGCAAGGCATAGGCAACACTATACGTGTATCTCTAACTCCAGCACCAAATGCACCTCGTACAGAAGAGGTTAGAGTTTGTCGAGAGATATTACAAAATCTAGGAATGAGAACATTTACACCAAGTGTAACATCATGTCCAGGTTGTGGTAGAACTACTAGTTCATTCTTTAGAGAGCTAACTAGCCAAGTAAAAGAACACTTAGATGAGAAAATGCACCAGTGGAAAGAACAGTACAAAGGTGTTGAGGGTATGAAAGTAGCTGTAATGGGCTGTGTTGTAAATGGACCTGGAGAATCTAAAAATGCTGATATAGGAATAAGTTTACCAGGTAGTGGTGAATCTCCAGTTGCACCAGTGTTTATTGATGGTAAAAAAGCCCATACATTACGTGGAGATAATATCTCTGGAGAATTTATTGAGATTGTTGAGAATTATGTCAAGAATCGTTATGGTTGTGAATAATCTAAAGTAGGTATTAAGAGCATGTCAGTAGTTTTTGTTAATACGCCTTTTACTAGACTTAAACTAGGTTATACCAATAATACACAAGGTTTTAGTAAAGAAAAATATGCTAAGTTAAATCTTTCAGATAATGTTGGAGATAAACATTTAGTAGTAGAAAAAAACCGTAATTTGTTTAAGTCTTATGTAAATGCTGATGTTAAGTGGTTAAGACAGAACCATACGAATATTGTCAAAAATTTTGATGAATATGATGGTGAGTTTTGTGATGCTATATTTACCAGTAGGCCAAAACAGGCATGTGTTGTTTTAACTGCTGATTGCTTACCAATAATTTTATTTGATAAACGCATGACAAAGGTTGCAGCAATACATGCTGGTTGGAAAGGCTTATCAAAAGGAATATTAGAAGAAACATTAAAGGAATTTGTTGGTCTTGATATAGTTGCATGGCTAGGCCCTTGTATTAGTGAGCCTTTTTATGAGATTGGCAAAGATGTCCATGATAAATTTATACAGCAGCATGAGAACTTTGGCCAAGCTTTTAGGCAAAAGAGTGAAGATAAATATCTATTTGATATGAAGTTTATTGCCAAACAAATATTAAATGATAATCATTGCTTTGACATAGTCGATTCTGGTTTGTGCACATATAGTAATAAAAGATTCTACTCATATCGTAAAGAAGGTGTGACAGGTAGACAAGCTACATTTGTATGGTTTGAGTAGTTATTTTAAAGTAAAGGTTTGTTTGAATGGTTATAGAAGAGCTTGAATTATCTAGAAAACAAGTACAAAAAGCTGGAGATATATTTAGGCATATTGACAGTGTAAGTCAAGAAGAATCTAATAGTGCTTTTGATATTTTATCGGAATGGAGAGCTCGACATATAGAACCATTAAATCTGGCTTATAAATTAGTAAAAAGATATACATTAAAATATGATAGTAAAGCTTTTTTTGGACAAAGGTTAAAAAGAGCAATATCTATTATTTATAAACTTGAAAGAATACCTAAGCTAAACTTAGCTAGAATGCAAGATATTGCAGGCTGTAGGGCTATTGTAAAAGATTACAAAACTTTGATTAAGATAGACTCTGGACTACTTAAAAGTAAAGCTATTGATAAGTCAAAAGGTAAAGATTATATTATAGAGCCAAAGCAAGATGGCTATAGAGGTATTCATAGGATATACAGGTATACGGGTAATAAAGTTTATTGTAAAAATTTAATGGTAGAAATTCAGCTAAGAACGGAGTTGCAACATGCTTGGGCAACAGCGGTTGAAATTATTGATACTTTTGAGAAAGAGAGTCTTAAAATAGGTCAGGGTTCTCAAAATTGGAAAGAATTTTTTTATTTAGTTTCTAATGAGTTTGCAAAACTTGAAGAGCTACCGAATATAGATGTTAGTGTTAGTAAGAATGACCTGGTGAACTTAGTAAAAGAATTAAATGTGCTTGATAAGTTACAGAGTTATAGTGTTGTTTCGAAGATTACAGATGATGCGAAAGAAAAAATAAAAGATTTTCTGCTTATCCGTTTAAATAAAAAAGAAAAGCGAGTTTCAGTATCTAGTTATTCAGATGATTCATTAGCAAAGGAAACATATAAAGCCATGGAAAAAGAATACACCAATAATGATGACTATGATGTTGTCTTGGTGCATACACAATCAATAAAGGAACTAAAGAAGTCGTATCCTAACTACTTTGCAGATTCAAGATTATTTATTGAGAAGCTAAAGCAAATACTATAAAAATAGCAAGAGAGGGAAAACATGTCTGAAAAATTACAAGTTTTAAAAGAAATAATGAAACAAAAGGGCTATGATTTTTATCTAGTGCCTTCTACTGATGACCATAATAATGAGTATCTGCCGAAATGTTGGCAGTATCGTGCTTGGATTAGTGAATTTGATGGCTCTGCTGGTGATGTTTTAATAACAATGGATAAGTCATTTTTATCGACTGATGGTAGATACTTTTCTCAAGCAGAAGCTCAATTAGATGATAAGTATTTTGCTTTATTAAAACAGACTGGTTATGAATCAAAAATTGAAGAGTGGTTAAAAGAGAATTTTAATGGTAAAACATTAGCAGTAGATCCTAAAAAAATAGGTATTACTGGCGCTGAAAAGCTACTATCTATAGCAAAAGCAAATGGTGGAAAAGTTGTTTTTGATAGTGAAAACTTAGTTGCGAAAGCTCAACAAAAGCTAAATCAAGAGACTCCTATTCCTGCTCAAGAAGTTTTTGTTCATGAAATCCAATATGCTGGACAATCTGTTGACTCAAAATTAAAAAATATTAGAAGTTATTTAAAGTCTATAAATGCAGAATGCTTGATTGAGACAAGTTTAGATTCAATTATGTGGGCATTAAATATAAGAGGAAGAGATATAAAAAATACGCCTTTAGCTATTTGCTATATGGCTGTCACTGTTGAAAATACTTTTCTATATATCAATAGTGTCAAGGTTACACAAGAAGTGAGAGATCATCTTGAGCAGAATAATGTCGTAATAATGAATTATGAGGAGTTTTTCAATGATTTGAAGAAATTTGCTGCAAAATTTGTGATTGATAATAATGTTGCTAGTTACGCTGTTAAGTTAGCTGTAAATGAAAATGAACATAGCCAGCTAATAGAAGGTAATAACCCTATTGTCATTAGTAAAGCGCTAAAAAATTCTATAGAAATAAATGGCGCTAAAGATGCTCATAAAAAAGATGCTGTAGCATTTATCAAATGGTGGCACTGGATGGAAAATAATTTCCAAGGTACTACTGAGTTAGATGCTATAGCTAAATTAGCAGAGTATCGTGCAGAACAGAAGAACTATTTAGAAGATAGTTTTGATTATATTGCTGGATATGCTGAGCATGGAGCATTACCACATTATAGTGCTATAGCGGAGTCAAACAAAGAAATTAAAGATGATGCACCATTTTTATGCGACTCTGGAGGACAGTATAAAGAAGGTACTACAGATGTTACAAGAGTCTTACATTTTGGTAGACCATCAAAAAAGCATAGAAGATATTACACATTAGTATTAAAAGGGCATTTAGGTCTTGGTAGAGCTGTTTTCCCTAAAGGAACAACAGGATCTCACCTTGATGTGTTAGCTCGTGAACATCTGTGGCATTTTTGTTCAGACTATAGTCATGGTACTGGTCATGGCGTTGGTAGCTTCCTAGGGGTGCATGAAGGCCCTCAAAGAATAAACTCATCATCAAAAGTAGAGCTGATGCCTGGTATGATTCTAAGTAATGAGCCAGGAGCATATTTCCCTGGTGAATTTGGTATTAGAATTGAGAACTTATGCTATGTAAAACAACGTAATCAGGAATCTCCTACAGGACATGGTCAATTTTACTGTTTTGAAGATTTAACTTTGATTCCTTATGAGTTTAAAATGATTGAAACTTGGATGTTGACATATACTGAAAAGAAAACAATCAATAATTATTACAGTAGAATTAGAAAAGAAGTTTTACCTTTGATTGAAGAGCAAGAGGTTAGAGATTTCTTACTGTTTAAAACAAGACATATTAAATAATACAATACATTAAACTCAAAGATACTATGATTTAATCACGGTGTAACACAAGTATTAGAAATGACAAAGAAAACAACAGATAAAAAAGATAGTTCTAAAGGTAGTAAGAGTTCAGCCTTTAGGATTATAAAAATACTTATCTTCCTAGGCTTAGCTATTGCTGGTGGTTTTTCAGGAACCTTTTTTGATAAATATGATCTAAAGCAGAAGTTTATTAGTTTTAGGCATAATATCTATAATTACTTCTCAAGTGAGCCTGTAAAAAGTAACTATACTGCAAAAGATAATGAAAATATTGTAGCTAAGTTTTTTTCACAAAGTGATGATGCTAAAAAACAACAAGCGAATCAATTCAATGATTTGAAGCAATATCCACCTCAAAGAACTTTACCTGCGGTAACTAATTATTGTCATGATTTCTTAACTTATGGTAATCCTAGTTTTAATGTAACAAGTGGTCTAGGACAGGTAAATCTTTATCTATGTAGAGATGGCTATGTAGTTGGTTATAACTATAAGACTAAAGAGGCAAGCTGGGTTGCATTTAAGCTAACAAAAGCAAAAGTAGCTAATAAGCTTAAAAGAGATGATAAGTTTAAAGAAGATGATGATGTACCTTTTGTTTATAGAGCAACTTTAGATGATTATTCGCATTCTGGTTATGATCGAGGGCATTTAGCATCTTATGCATCTATGGACTTTAGTAAGAAATCTGCCGAGGAATCATTTTTATTATCTAATATGTCACCACAAAAAGCTGGACTTAATAGACAAGGTTGGGAAAGGCTTGAAACAGATGAACGTATTTGGGCAAATATGTATGACAGTATATATGTTTATACTGGCCCAATATATAAAAAACAGAAAATCCATAAAACTATAGGAGATAATAAAATAGCAGTACCAGATTATTTCTTTAAGATAATCTATGTACCATCGAAAAATAAAGCCATAGCTTTTGTGATGCCAAATGCAAGAGTTGATAAAACAAAGATTGCTAACTACAGAACTTCTATAAAAGACATTGAACAACGTACAGGATTACATTTCTTAAGTAATATTCCAGATAGAAGCATGGTTGTTGATAATGTTTCATCGATGTGGCGGACTTCTTATTTTTAATTACAGGCTTTATGCTTTAAATTTTATATAGTACGATTAAGATAGTATATCTAAAGTTATAGCTGTTTAATGTCTCAAGAAATCATATCTGTAATTAAATATTTTTTTGAAAATATTTCTAACTTTTTATTTCTTATTTTAATCTTCATTTTCCTATATTTTATGACTAAAGATATCCTTAAATCATTCTTTTATTTTGTAAAAAGGTTAATATTTAAGTTAATAAAATGTTGCTGTAACCGAAGGTTAAATACTAGAAAAATACCTACAGGTGTTGATATTATACTAGGTGATTGGGGTAGTGGTAAAACTCATTATTTTGAAAATGTTTATAAACAAAAATATAACTCTTTTAGGTTAGAGAAGTTAAGTTGCTTCTCATATAGTAGAGAAGAGTTTATAAAACAGCTAATAACTATAAAGTTTTGGAATAGATGGCTATCACTAAATGGCTTATTAGCAGGATATATCTTACATAGTTGGCATAAAATGTTACCTAAAAATATGCTGATATTTATCGATGATTTAGAAAGGTTACCATGTAATAAATATATGGCTAATGATTTTATAGGGATTATTGAAGAGTTAAAAAAGGATAATCGAGTTGTCATAGCTTGTAGCCCACAAGATATAAAGCAGGATATTATAAGTAGATATTTAGAAAAATTAGTAGATTACCTTCCTCATCAGATTACTTTAGAAAAGCAGGTAAAAACCAAAGCCATTATTGGAACAATTAACTCAACCATTAAAGATATAGATAATAAGAAATCTTTAAAAGACGAACTGGAGAAACTTATTAACTTACTTTCAGATGAGCTAGAAAGTGGTTTATATAATTATCATAAAAATTTCACTCAGTTATTTTCTAAAAATTCATCTGATGCTATAAATTTAAGAAATATTAAAAAAGTTTTTAGTCAGATATATAAGCAAGGCAACGCCGATAAAATTATAAAAATTATAGTTGATATAGTTTCTCAAGATATATCCAAAGATATAACTTTTGATAATATAAAGAGTTATTATAGGTATCTAAAAATAAAAGAGAAAATAGAACTTTATTTAGTAGCTTATGAGTTATTATTTACTTATCCAAATTTTTCGACTCTAGTACAGAACTGTAAAGGTGATAATATAGATCATAAAAGAAAAATGGAAAGAGGATACTTTTCTAAGAAGCTTCAAAGTTCAGTTAAAGACTATAGTGAATCTAGCGCTTTAGAGGAATATGAAAAAGAATTAAAAGAAAAAATAAAATCAAAAGATATCTCAAAAGTAGTATTTTTATTTGAAAAAATGCAGATAAAGAAATTAGAGGAGTTAAGTTTTGCAGCTATAGGCGAGTTTTTAGAAGAAATTGATAGTCTATCTACTATAAACGATAATGATTTACTTAGAGATTTAGTGTTGGGTAATAGTATAGAAATAGAAAAGCATTTTACTTGTGAAGACTCAAGTAGTGAAGTTTATGATTTTTGCAAAAGGGTTTCTTTATATGTGATTGGGAAAGAAATCTTAGATAAAGAAATAAGTTTCCCATTTACTTTAGATCATTATTTATCATCAAAAATTAAGAATAGTTTTATATATCTACAGAGAATTAAAGATTTTTGGATAAAAATTGGAGATTACTTTATTAAAAAAGAAGACTCTTTTGAGCAAATGATAGAAGAGCTTTGTAATTTGGTGGATTGGGACAGTCATTCTTCAAGCAACTATAATGAGGTTTTATATAGTGTTTTAAGAATACTATCTTTAGTTGAGTTTTATTCAGAGTATTATGATAAATCGATATCTGAATTCTTGAAATGCAAAAGTTTAGATAAATGGAAAAATATTTTCGATCAAAATATAAAAGAAAGAAGTCAATTCAAAGAGTATTTTGAATATAGAGGTAGTGAAATTTATCTTTTTGAGCTTAATTCAGAATTTGATGATTTAATTAAAAAAAAGATAAACGAGTGTATACTTCCTAATATTGAGGAAGCATACAAGGATTTTTGCAATAGGGAGAATAAAAGTAAAAATCATGATTCGTGGGTAGATTTTGAACAAAGTGATAGTAGCTATACGAATTTAAGAGACAATCTTATTGAAGCTTTTGAGTCTCTCTTTCCTAAGGAGATAAAGAGTTATAAGAAGAGCTTTATCTATTTAAAGTCAGCGCCGTAAGGAGTATAGTTAAAATAAGATTTATGATTTTCTTGAGCAGTTTTAAGTTTAGAAAATGTATCACTATATGTAAGATGAGAGTTTCTTTTGTGGTATTTATCCCATAAATCTTTATTATGAAACTCATCTTCAGTAGATGCACAGCTTGATAATGTAGAGGCAATAAATAATATAAATATAATTCTTTTAAACATACTTTTATGTATAATGACTTATATAGTTTGAATATTTGTAATTATTTTATCAGATTAGAGAGATAATATAATTATTATCGATCTTTTATTTTTCTAATATATTTATTGTATAGATGTAAATCTACTTATCACTTTTTGAGTAGTGCTATCAATTTTCCCCATGTGTTTTAAAAAAGTATATTGCTATTCTAATAAGTCATTATTTAGCGTGGGGATATATAAACAATTATGGATACAAAAGAGGGTGTTTCTTTCGTTGAATTAATAACAATAATAGCAATATCTAGTATTTTAATTACTATAGCAGCACCTATGTATGCAAACCATAGAATAAGAAGTAGACTACTTTTAGAATTAGAAAAGTTAAAATCTATTTCGCAATATATATCAAATGAATCAGGGGTAATTAGCTACTCTTTTGAGAGCTTTGAGGAAATACCAAGAAACTTCCATATAAAGCCTAGTGGAGCTATTGCTCTAAATACAGATGATATAGTTACAGGTTCTTCAATATCTTTAGTACCAACATTAACATCTGGAGCTATCATTTGGAATTGTGTAAGTAAAGGTTTAACTAAATTTCAAATACCGTCTTGCAAAGGAAATGCAATATCTCAAAAAAAACTAGTTAAGTCACTATATGATCCTACAAAAGATTCAGATACTTTCACGATTATTCAGGATGGACAAAAAGGATTAACCGTTAATTGTACTATTTATAAATGTACCATCGCAGAAATTAGTGGTAAAAGATGGTTAGCTCAATATATCGACCAGCTTAATATCATCCAGCTGTATAAAGAAGATTCTGATTATTTAATAAACTTACATGAAGATAGTTTAAGCATAGACCCTTCTATAGTTAATTCAGAGCTATTACAGCAGTTTATTGATGAATCTATTAGGTTATTTAATAGTTAAATTAAGGTATTAAAGTTAGATGAGGTTAAGATGAAAAATAAAGGTTTTTCAATAGTAGAGTTAATGGTAGTTATAGCTATAATAGCAATTATAGCTGCGATAGCTATACCTATGTACTCAAACTATCAGGTTAGAGCAAAATTATCAAACGCAGATACTACCGCTCGAACTTATATTAATGAGATTGCTGATCATACACATCAAACAGGAGAGTTTCCCGCTGAAGATTCTGAGTTATGGAGTTGTGAGAATATAAATAGAAGTTATGTTGTACAAGTTTGTAAGGAACGAACTGATTCTCAAAATGCGGTTATCAAAGTTTATGTAGATCAAAACTTAGTGCCGAATGTTGAAGATCCTTATTATCAGTATGATTTGGCTTTAGTTGAGTAATAGGAGTATATTTAATGAGTGTTAAAAAATTAATAATTATTATTTGGAGTGTTTTTTTTAGTTTAGTATTTTTAAATGCAAAAACCCTTGTAATAAATAAATCAGCTGGGAATATGCCTAGTAGTTTAGTTCCTGGAGGATCAGAGTCAGGATCAGAGTCAGGATCAGAGTCAGGATCAGAGTCAGGATCAGAGTCAGGATCAGAGTCAGGATCAGAGTCAGGTACTAGTACAGGAGTAGGGGGCTCATATGCTACATCCACATATGTTTCTGATGGTGAAATGGGGCCACCTGAGTGCGCTGCCGATAGCGGAAATAGTTGTGTTTTATTAGAAAGTGATGATTTTAATGGTATATGGGCTCCAGATGAAGCATTTGACTATTTGAGTCTTTATGCTAATCCAGGAACAGATGATGAGTTAACGATTAGCGGGGGGTATACTGCTAATGCAGCAAATTTACCTGATACAATTGTAGCAATGGATCCTGAGGGAGGGCCTCCTACTGCTGTTATTCAAGACTATGATACTTACCAACTTTTGACTAATAGCGATCCTGTGCTTAAGAAGAGTGTTCAAACTTTTATACAAATGGCAACAGAAGATGGTGGATGTGATGGAGGTTCCCAAGTTTGGTATTGTACTAATATCGAAAACCTATAAAGTATATTTCTCTATTTGCTTTAGATACCATTTATCCATAGATATTATACAGTTACCATATTTAACTGACTCATAAGTCCCGCCTTTATAAGTAGAACTAATATCAGAGCATATCTTATTACGATATTCTTTAAAGTCTTTAATATCATGGTTTTGTACCTTATTTAACTTATTGTCATACTTTTGCATTTGTGATTTTAAACATTTATTTATTTGGTAAGTATTCCCATCGCATAAAGTATCCGCAAATATAAATATCGGAGAGGTTATAAAAGCAGTAAGCATCAGTTTTTTCATTATTCTGAGTTCCTATAATCTTTATATTTCTAAAATATGACTATCTAAATCAATAAAATCATCTATTTTGTTTTTCTCTGTAGTGGTGATAAAAACCTGAGATTTTAGCTTTTTTAGATAGTTAAATAGTGTTTGAGTATGAGTAGCATCTAATTCTGAGGTTATATCATCTATAAGATAAATACATTTATTTTCATTTTCAATGTTATGTATCTCACCTTGAGCTAATTTAATAGCACAGATAAGAAGCTTCTGTTGACCTCTTGAGAATATATCTTGAATAGGTTTGTTATTGACTGTCAGAACTATGTCTGCTTTATGAGGACCATGATTAGTAACCTTATATCTATTATCATAATCAAATGATTCTTCAAGTACTTGCGAGAGTTCTTTGTGCGAGTTCCAACCACGAGAGTATTCAATTTCTAGTTTTAAATCTGGATTAAATTGCGAAAGGATTTCATAAACTTTAGGCTTTAGCTTTGTAAAGTAATCTTGTCTTTTTGTATCTAATATATTGGCAAATTCACAGAGTTTCCTATCTATACTAGTTATATAAGCATAAGGATAGTTTTGCTTAAGAGCAGAGTTTCTTTGTTTTACTAGAAATTTAGTTTGTTGCCATATTTTTAAGAAAGTTTTATCAAGGTAAAAAGCTCCCCAATCGAGTACCTTACAGCGTTGTTGCGCTCCTGAGTTTATAATATTAAAACTTTCTGGATTCATTAGTTGTATTGGTAGAGTTCGGGTTATTTCAGCGTGATTTTTTTGGATTTCACTGTTTAGCTTTGAAATATTGTTACTATTTTTTTTACGTGATATAGAAATAGTTATCTCATCTGGATTATACGATTTTGTATAGATTATAAACTCATCAGCCTCGTGATTTATAATTCTATTTAGTTGAGAGCTACGAAATGATCTACTGTGAGATAAAAAGTAAATTGCTTCAAGAATTGAAGTTTTGCCAGAGCCATTTTTACCAACTATAAAATTTATATTATCTTTAAAATCAAAACTTTTAAAAGGTATATTCCTAAAATTTTGCAGACGTAAGTTGGATATATACATTTTAGATAAATTCTAAGCTGGTATTATAAATTTGTTGTTTTAGTATATCAGGATTTACAGCATAAATATTGCTTAAGAGTTCAAAAATTTTAGGTATATTTTCAGGAGTATTAATATTTTCATTACTGTTATAAAGTGGCATATCAGGAGAATCTGTTTCTAGAACAATATTTTTAGGGTCAATTTTACTTAGGGTATCTTTAAGTTTTGTTTTGGGATGTGAAAGTATGCCTCCAACACCTAGTTTAAAACCAAGATCTATATATTTTTTAGCAATATCATAGTTAGCATTAAATGCATGAACAATTCCACCATGCTTAAACTTAAGATCTTTAAGGATTTTAAGAACTTCATTGTGCGATTTAACCACGTGGATAATAATCTTTTTATTGAGATTATTTGCAATACTGACTTGCGCTGAAAATAATTCTAATTGCTTGTTAAAATTATTAAATCTTTTATCAAGACCAATCTCACCAATTAATTTTGTTGATGTTTTTTGTGTATATACTTCTAAATTATTTAAATCAGAGTCAGAGTGTTTATCTATAAAAATAGGATGTAATCCAAAGCATATATGTATATTACTAAATTCTTTATTTAAAGATATTAGATTATTCCATGAAGCTCTTTGAGTCGCTGGATTTATAAAGTGTTTGATCTCTAAATCACCACACCTATTTATTAAATCTTTACGATTTATATCAAAAACCTCAAAATCTAAGTGGCAATGAGTATCAATAAACATATATGATTATTAGTTAAATTCTTTAGGTTATTAAGTTATAATACACGAAGTTGCAACTTATCCAATAGACTAAAATGTCATGCTGAATTTATTTCAGCATCTCACAAATGCTACAAATTATATTGAGATCCTGAAACAAGTTCAGGATGACTTATTGGTTTTGTTGTTATTTTAGATATTAAAATAAACATTTATTTATAAGGTTTGTAAATGAGCAAAGTTACAAAAGATTTTTTATTTGAACTAGGTACAGAAGAGTTACCTCCAAAAGCACTTAAAAAGTTATCTCAATCATTATTAGCAAGTGTTGAAAGTCAACTTAAAGAAGCAAAAATAGATTTTGCTACAACAAAGTGGTTCGCATCACCAAGAAGGTTATCTTTTATAATTAAAGATTTAGCATCATCTCAAGATGACATAGTGGTTGAAAAGCAAGGGCCTTTAGTAAGCATCGCATATAAAGATGGTGAGCCAACTAAAGTTGGTTTAGGATTTGCTAAATCTTGTGGTGTAGAGTTAGATCAGTTAGATACAATAGAAACTCCAAAGGGCGATAAATTATTTTATAAAACGACTCAAACTGGTCAAGCTACAGTAAAATTACTTCAAGATATTATTACAAAAGCTTTAAAACAATTACCAATTCCAAAAATGATGCGTTGGGGTGACTCACCAGTTGAGTTTGTAAGACCTGTACATTGGGTTTTAGCTCTATATGGTAAAGATGTTGTTGATATGCAAATACTAGGACATAAAGCATCTAATGTAACTTATGGACATAGATTCCATCATCCAGAAGCTATAACTATTCAAAATATAGCTGATTATGCTGATTTATTAGCTAATGCTATGGTGTTGGTAGATTGGGATCAACGCAAGCAAAAATTAGTTGAGCAAGCAAAAGCTATTGCTAAGCAAAATAATTATCAAGTTGTCTTAGATGAAGACTTAGTTGAAGAGGTTTGCGCTATTATTGAATATCCGAATGCGATGTTATGTAGCTTTAATAAAGACTTTTTGAGAGTTCCACAAGAGGCTTTAATATCTTCGATGGAAGAGCATCAAAAATGTTTTGCTCTTTTAGATAGTAATGGAGACTTAGTTGCACACTTTATTACAATTTCAAATATCCAAAGTAAAAAACCAGAACTAGTAACAACAGGTAACCAAAAGGTTATGAATGCTAGATTAGCAGATGCTGCTTTTTTCTATGATACCGATCTAAAGCATTCATTAGATAGTCTATTGCCAAAGTTAGAGAATGTAACATTCCAAAATAAACTTGGTAATATGTATCAAAAAGCTCAAAGAATAGCTGATATATCACAAAACTTAGCCGAGTTAAGTAATGTTGATACACAACAGGCTTACAGAGCAGGTTTATTAGCTAAAGCAGATTTGATATCTGATATGGTTTTTGAGTTTACTGACCTTCAAGGAATCATTGGTAAATATTATGCAAAAGCACATGGTGAGTCTGAAGTTGTAGCAGATGCTATAGAGCAGCAATATTGGCCTAAATATTCAGGTGCGGAACTTCCAAGAACTGATGTGGCAGCATGTGTTGCTTTAGCCGAAAAATTAGATACTTTAGTCGGTATATTTGGTATTGGTCAAAAACCAACTGGTAATAAAGATCCATTTGCACTAAGAAGGTCAGCTATTGGTATATTACGTATACTAAGAGATACGAATATTGATATTTCTTTAGAAAAAGTTATTGATGTTGCTATAGCTAGCTATAAAAAGGTTAATAATTTAGAGTTTAACACTGATGTGAAAGCTGAGATTATATCTTTTTGTATAGATAGGTTGAAAAACTTATATAAAGATGAAGGTGTTTCTATAAATACTTTCGAAGCTATTTATAATACTAGCTATGATTCGATAAAAGATTTTGCAGCTAGAGTAAAAGCTGTTAGTAGTTTTAATAGTTTAGATAAAGCTCAAAGCCTTATAGCCTCTAATAAACGTGTAGCTAATATCTTAGCTAAGAATGCTCAAGAAGAAGCAGATGTTTATGATATAGAATTAGCAAAAGCTACGGGTAATGAGTATGAGCTAGCATTAGCTTATAGTATAGAGGAAATTACTCCAGATCTTGCAAAATATATAAATAATCGAGATTATAATTATGCTCTAGAATTATTAAGCAGCTTAGATAAAGTAGTTAGTGAATTCTTTGATAATGTTATGGTTATGGATGAGGATATCAAAGTTAGGCAAAATAGAATCACATTACTTGCTAACCTTCATAAGCTTTTTGCTGATGTTGCAGATATATCTAAACTTTAGTTTCTATTAAATAAAATCTTTATTTCATACCTTTCTTGTTCTATTATTGATTTATTACTATGTTTAGTGATGTATCAAGATGTCAATTCAAAAAAATGTTTTAGGAACTGACTTAAGACCTTGTTGCTTATCTCCAATAACAGGTTTTTATCGCGATGGATTTTGTCGTACTGATGAGTATGATCCAGCTCGGCATGTTGTATGTGCAATAATGACTAAAGAGTTTCTAGAATATACAGCATCTCGAGGTAATGATTTATCAACGCCAAATCTGTTATTTGATTTTCCAGGTCTTAAGCCTGGAGATAAGTGGTGCTTATGTGCTTTGCGATGGTTAGAGGCTTATCAAAATAATTGTGCTCCTGAAGTTGTTCTTGAATCAACTCATGAATCAGCACTTGAGATAATCAAAAGAGAATATCTATTAGAAAAGGCTCATTCAAATGTAAATGTTTAGTTTAAAACTATTGGTGCTTTTGACTTAGTCTATAAATTCCATATAAAAGTCCTATTGTTAGTATGCAAAATCCAAGTTGGGCATATGGTGATGCAATTACAAGATCTCTGCCATGGTAAAAGCTGACGATATAACTACCACTAGCAGCAATCATATTTTTTGTGAAGTTTATTATAGAGTTAGCTGTACCAAAACTATGGTCTATTTGATCTATGGCAAATGAGTATATCAAAGTAGAGCCGAAAGATACGCTTGTACATAAAACTAGCATTGTTAGAGTATATATTAGAGCATTATCTAAATTTAGGCTGTTAAATATTATTAGAATGATACAGCTTAGTGTAATTAGAGCGACACTATAATACAAAAATTTTAACTGTTGTACACTACTAGAGTTCTTTTTGATAATCATATTTGCAAAAATAGAGCCAACACAACATACCCCATAGTAAAAACAGTACCAAAACGATCCTGTTGCATAGTCACCAAGGTATATCAAAGCAGATGATGATATGTATATAAATAGTGCTGCAAAAATAGTTCCACTTGCAATCGTAGCCAACATGAATCTAATATTTACTAAGTGTTGAAAATAACCAGGGATTAATTTTATCAGGCTACTTTTTCTATCTTTAGGATCGAGTGTCTCTTCAATTATACAAGCACATATAAGCATAACTACACCATAAAAGGTAAGAAAATGAAAAGTACTTTGCCATGTGTGAGTTAAGTTTGTAAGTATAGTTCCAATAATTGGTGCTACTATAGGAGCTACAAGTAATATCATAATAATTGTAGCAATAAGGTTAGTAAGCTGAGCTCCTTTATAACAGTCTCTAGCTATTGAAAACGCTACAACAGCTCCCACAGAATCTGCTAATCCTTGAATTAATCGCATAGTTTCAAGCATCTGAAAATCAT
The DNA here is from genome assembly GCF_012224145.1 of Francisella sp. LA112445. Lineage (NCBI taxonomy): Bacteria > Pseudomonadati > Pseudomonadota > Gammaproteobacteria > Thiotrichales > Francisellaceae > Francisella > Francisella sp. LA112445. Next base: position 1,337,922 of record NZ_CP041030.1, on the reverse strand, counting down.
AGCTATATGAGCATGAAATAGTACTGATTATATAGATGATACTGCCTATGATAATGACATTTTTACGACCATATTTATCTGATATAGCACCCCAAAATAGCATACCAAAAGAGAAACCAACAAAATAGGTAGCAAATGTTGTAAGAACAGTGCTGTTACTAACGCCAAAATCATTAGCAATTAAGGGAATAGCAGGAGCATACGTATTTACAGCTAAAGGAGGTAGGGCTGCAAATAGAGCAAGTACTATTGGGAATAGTTTAGAGTTTCGAGTTATATAATTCATAGGAGAAAAGAAGAATATTTATTATTTTATTTAATGATCTCTAGTATATACTCTTTTAATTTTTTACCAACTACTTTGTATCTCCAGCCATTTAATAATTTACCTTTAGAATAATTATTATCAACTCCTAGATTATATGCTAAAGACTTTATATCTTTTCGTGAAGCAATTATGCTACTATCAAAGTTGAAATCTTTAGTCTGAGCGTCAAAGTATGCAACTATTTTATCATTGATCTCAGAAGATATCTTATTACCTATTTGTCTTTTCTCAATCAGATTCTCTTGTACATTATGGGCTGATTTAAGAACATCGATGATTGCTTTTTTTAACCAAGGTTTGAGTTTCTTTATCTCTTGATGTTTAAAGTCATCAATAGATGTTGGTTTTGCGTGGGCTATAAGATATAAGACTTTGTTATTGAACATAAATCTCACAGGAATATTTTTATCTTGAGCAACTTGTTCGCGCCATTGTGCGATTGCTATAGCATTCCTTTGAACTTCTTCATCAAATTTTTGGATATTACCTATTTTTGTATGAATAATCTCAACTGAGTTAAACTCTGTCTTTTGAATATCTATAAGCTCTTGTTCATAGAAATCTTTATAGTCACTGTTATTAAGCTTTGTATTAAGATCATCACGTATTTCTATAAGATGCTCAACATCTTTGATGGCATAATTTATTTGTTTCTCAGATAATGGTCTTTTACGCCAGTCAGAAAACTGAGACTCTTTTTCCATATCTATATCGAGGATCTCTTTCATTAGAGATTTTAGTGATAATTGTGTTTGAAAGCCAAGAAATGTTGCTGCAAGCTGAGTATCAAAGATATTATTAACTTCACAATTAAAAAATCTTTTGATTATAGGAATATCATTTGTTGCAGAATGAATAATCTTTTCGATATTATGATCTTCAAAAACATTTTTAAGAGGTGAAAAATCTATATCTACAAGTGTATCTATCAAAAAAACTTCTTTTTCAGTAGCTATTTGGATTAGACAAAGCTCTGGATAGTATGTACGCATCCAGTAAAACTCAGTATCAACAGCGATTTTATATGTATTTTCTAAAGCAGCTACTAGACTGCTTAATTGTTTATTTGTATTTATTATCATCTTTATAGTTTATTAAGAGGTTTTTTCCATGCTATAGTAGCAATCTGCTTAGCATTCTGTGTGATTAGGTCGCCATGAGCTAGGATAATTTTATCAAAGTCTCATTCTAATATTGTTTGTAAAGATTGGGCAGCTAACTTCTTATCCTTCCATCCAAGCTGGTATTCTGGCGCTGGTTTTGCTTTGTTCCACATTCTAAAAATAAACCACCATATTTTAATACCAAAACCTATATTTTGCGTTTTATTGCCAATATTCTCTATAATATCAACAACAATCAAAGTTTTTGTCTCTTTATGTAGCAATACAACCTCATTCATGATTTTAGAGCCAAGAATAGGTTGTTGTTTAAATTCATTTAGTAAAGCTTTTTCCGTAAGAATACCATCGTATTTTAGATTAGGTTGTTTTTTTTCAATGCCTTCACAGATATATGTTTTAGCATTTGGAAAAGCTTCTTGAGCTGAGCTAATGTATAAATGGTGGAAATTACCTGGTGCATATATATAACTAACTTCACCAAGTTTAAGTATTTCTTGTTTAAGCTTCTCATCAATTTTACAAGGTGAATGAATAAGAATTGAATTATCATCTAACTTTACTAATGTTGTGCGAGAGCTAAATTTAACACCTGAATATTTTATAGGGTATTCAATAATCCATATTTTATTTTCTATAAAAGAAATTATTTCGTACATGCAGTTTATTTTATGTTATGTGGGGTAAATTAAATTGTATATATGGTAACATTTTCACATATATATTAGTTAATAAAAATTAGATGATTTCTGATAATTCTAAAGATTTTGATTTAAAAAGCTTTTTGGCTAACCTAACGGCTCATTCAGGTGTTTATCGTATGATTGATAAACATGGTGAGATAATTTACGTAGGTAAAGCAAAGAATCTTAAAAATCGTGTTAATAGTTATTTTTCAAAAGGTGCTAAAGATAGCAAAACTTTAATGATGGCATCCCAAGTTGCTAGAATTGAAATAACTATCACACCAAGTGATTATGAAGCGTATTTATTAGAGAATAATTTAATTAAGCAACATAGGCCAAAGTATAATATCCTTTTTAAAGATGATAAAAGTTACCCATATCTAGTGATTTCACGTGATAAGTTTCCTAGAGTTTCTTTTTATCGTGGTAAATCAGCGTATAAAAAAGGCCAATGTTTTGGTCCCTATGTTTCAATATCTTCGGTCAAAAATACTTTAAATATTATCCAAAAAATATTTCCTATCCGACAATGTGAAAATTCATATTATAAATCTAGGATTAGACCATGTTTACAATATCAGATTAAGCGCTGCTTAGCTCCGTGTGTGGGATTAGTTTCTCAAGAGCAGTACGATGAGCAATTAGCTATATTAAAGAAGTTTTTGGCAGGTAAGTTTAGTAGCGTTCTAGAAGAAGTATCTGAGAAAATGTATCAAGCTTCGGAAAATATGGAGTATGAAAAAGCTCAGATTTATCGTGATCAGTTAGTAGTACTGCGTAAATTACAGCAGCAACAAATAGTAGATATACAAGCAGATAAAACTTTTGATGTTGTAGGCATATATATACAAGACAGTTATGCAAGTATTGCCTTATTACAAATTCAAAATGGCGATGTTGTTGCAGATAGACATTGGAGCATAGACGCAAAAGGTCAGGATAAGACATCTATAATGCATGCTTTTTTATCACACTTTTATTTAGGTGATGAGATTCGTAATATTTGGCCTAAAAATATAATCTTATCAAAAGTTGATTTTAGTGAGATACAAGATCTTATGACAAGTATTTCTCAGAAAATAGGTCAATCAATAAATTGGATATTAGCACCAGCTGCAGATAATCTTAAATGGTTAAAATTAGCAGAAGTAAATGCTCGCCAAAAGCTAAATATATACACAAGCTCAAAGTCACAATATCAAAAACGTTTAGATTCGCTAAAAGAGTTTCTTGAGCTTGATCAAGATATTAAGCGTATTGAATGTTTTGATATCTCGCATTTTCAAGGTGAGGCGACAGTTGCTTCATGCGTTGTTTACACAGATGAGGGAGAGGATCGTAAATCTCATCGTAGATATAATATCAAAGATGTCAAAGCAGGAGATGATTATGCCGCTATCCATCAAGCTGTATCACGCCGAGTAAGTTCAGGATTAGAAGCTGATAATCTTCCAGATGTGATGATAATAGATGGTGGTAAAGGCCAAATCCATCAAGCAGAAGCTGTTTTTAGAGAGTTTGGGATTCAAGATAAAGTTCAGCTTGTGAGTCTTGGTAAGGGTGTTGAGCGAATTAGTGGTAAAGAAAAAATCTATAAAGGTTTTGATGATACTGAGTATACCTTAGATGAGCATAATCCAGGGTTTTTACTTTTACGTCAAGTTAGAGATTCTGCGCATGATCATGCTATTAAAGGCCAAAGAAAGAAAGTTAGCTCAAATAGACAATCATCAATTATTGAAGAGATTGAAGGAGTAGGACCTAAGCGTCGTAAAGCATTGATAATGTATTTTGGCGGTTGGCAAGAGCTAAGTAGAGCATCCGTTGATGAAATCTCTAAGGTAAAAGGAATTAGTAAAAAACTAGCTCAAGAGATATGGGAGTGTTTTCATTAGGAGACTTCAGATAAAAAATGAGAAAGATACTATTAACAATTATCTTAGCAATCCCAATGATGGGATATTGTGGTTTTATAGATTGGATAACGGGATATCCAGAAGTTAAAGCAAAGATAGAGAAACGACTTGAGCAGAAATATCATGGTGATAAGTTTGAGGTATGGGATGTCACTTGGTCAGATAATTTAGGAGGTTATAACTTTAAATATAAACCAATAAATGCAGAATATGATTATACGTATAAAGGCTCTTATTTATCTAAGCGAGATATTCTTTCAGCAAATAATTATATGACAACTAAAGTTACTCATCAATGGATAGATGTATTTCAACCACTTGTAGACAAAGTAAGTAAAAATAATCTTATCTTTGGTAGTTTAGATCCTCAATCACCATATCAGTGGCGAAAGATGAAGAAAGATCCTATGGATAAAGCTTTGCATGATTTATATAGTAGCAATCCTGTAGATATAAAGAAATGGATAGCTGAAGATCACAATGCAATAGCAGGCTCAATCTCTATATTTATAGCAATGCCAAGAACAGCTGAGGGCGTATATAAAACTCTCAAATTAATTGAGCAAATAAACAATAAACTTCGTTCATATAGTTTCTATAGTTATAAATTAGAAGTAATTACTTATGATGTACCCAAAGGTTTTAATATAGAAAAATATTATTATGAGGTTTTTCCTAGCTTTAAAACCTCTCATGGTTGGTGGTTTGAAGAAGGTGTTCAAAAATATGCATGGGGATACTTACAGATTAAATCATGTATGAAAATATCAGAATTTGAAAAATCTTGTAATAACTATAGAGATAGATCAACAGGAGAGTTTGATTTAGACCTGATCAAAAAATATTCAACAGCAGATAGAATACATAATCTTAATGATATTGTTAATAATTTTTATATAGTAAATGATTTTGGTAAACCTGATAAATGTGATCCAATCCTTGGTTGTTATGGTAGATGGGATACTAGATCAAGATCTAATATTTTACTTAAAAATAGCAAATACTATCAACAATTAGAAAAATTGATAAATAATCAGAAGTAGTAGGAAAATATATGAGCACAGATAATTTTACACAGCAATTAGGGCATAGGCTAAATACAAAAGATAATAGTATAAGAAACCTTGTTTTATTTTTTATAATAGGAATAGTGCTTATAGTTTTTTGCTATTTTTTTGTAGATAGACAAATAGTATGGTTTTTATACGATCATCACTCTAGAAGCTATAAAATATTAGAAATTCTTGCTAATGATATAGTTCTTACTATAAGAAACATAATTCCAGTATTTTATATTTATTTCTTTATTAAACTTGTAGTAAAAAAAACTAATAATTTAGATTATAAAGTTTTACTAATAGCAAATGCTATAGTTATAGGGCAAGTTTTAAAAGACTTTTTGAAAGGAATTTTTGGTAGGTATTGGCCAGCAACTTTTATTAATAATAACCCTTCTTTGATTAAAGATCATATGTATGGTTTTAACTGGTTTCATTCAGGTAGTGCGTATGGTTCATTTCCATCGGGGCATGCAACTTTTATGCTTTCATTCTCAGTAGCTGCATGGATATTATTTCCTAAGTTACGTTGGCTTTGGGCTCTACTAGCAGTTTTAGTTGTAGCTAGTCAGCTACTTATGTATTTTCACTTTGCTAGTGATTTGATTGCTGGATCAATGCTTGGTACATTGGTCGGTTATTATACAGCTAGTTTTTATAGTAAAAAAGTATCAGCTTAGTTTCTTGGAATCATAGCATTTAACAAAAACTATAGTTATAAAATGCTGATATGTTAAAATTATTACAAATATTTAATATTTGAATTTTAAAACTACAAATAATATGGAAAATAAACAAAGAAAAGCAATATCACTAATATCTGGTGGTCTTGATTCAATGCTTGCGACAAAACTTATGTTAGAGCAAGGCATACATGTCGAAGGTATAAATTTTTTTACTGGTTTTTGTGTTGAAGGGCATACTCATGCTATCCGTAAACATGATAAAGAAAAACAAAAAAGAAACAATGCGCTATGGGTTGCTGAGCAATTAGGTATAAAACTACATATCATTGATGTTATAGAAGAATATAAAGATGTACTTCTAAATCCTAAATATGGCTATGGTGCAAATATGAACCCATGTCTTGATTGTAAAATCTTTATGGTGCGTAAAGCAAAAGAATGGGCTATAGAAAATGGTTTTGACTTTATAATTACTGGTGAAGTTATTGGTCAAAGACCAATGTCACAACGTAGAAGTACTATGCCAGTTGTTCAAAAACAATCAGGCATTGATGATCTTTTACTTAGACCTCTTAGTGCAAAAAATTTACCTGAAACAAAACCTGAAAGAGAAGGTTGGGTTGATAGATCTAAGCTAATGGGAATCACAGGTCGTGGTAGAAAAGAACAGATGAAGATGGCTCGTGATTGGGGTATAGAAGACTATGCTTCTCCTGCTGGGGGATGTTGTTTTCTTACAGATAAACAGTATTCTGATAAGCTAGTTGATCTATGGCAAGCACGTAACTCAAAGGAGTATGAATTTGATGATATTATGCTTTTAAAAGTTGGTAGGCATCTTCGTTTCAAACCAGAATATAAATTGATAATTGGTCGTGAAGAAGGTGAAAATAATTATTTAAATGGCTATAAGAATCAGTTTGCCCATGTATATTGCTCATCACATTCAGGACCATTAATTTTGATCGATGGTGATTTTGATAAGGCTGATGAAGAGTTTACAGCGAGTGTCTTAGGTAGATTTACTCAAGGTAAAAATGCTGAGAGTGTAACTATGGTGTTTAATTACACAGATGGAACAAGCAAAGAAGTAGTTGTAAAACCTATGCCAGCAGATGAGATCAAACAGGAGTGGTATATATAATGAAAGAATTAAGTCTTGAAAGATTATTATGCCCTATGCCTGTGATTAAGACACAAAATGCTTTAAGAGGTATGTGCTCAGGCGAACAACTAAAAGTAATATGTACAGATCCTGGAACTATGCATGATATACCAGCATGGTGTAAAGTTAATGATTATATACTTGTCAAAGCAGAGCAAGTAGAAGATAAATATGAATTTGTAATCGAGGTGAAATAGTGGATCATTCAGTTTTAAATGTATTGGTATGTCCAGCTTGTAGATCAAGCTTACATTATGATAAAGAGAATAAGTTATTAATTTGTAAGGCAGATAAGCTAGCTTATCCAATTAGAGAAAATATTCCAGTAATGTTAGTTGAAGAAGCAAAGAAATTAACTCTGGAAGAGGTTAAGAAATATGACTAATATTCATGTTGTAATTCCAGCACGACTTAAATCAACACGTTTACCTGGTAAGATGCTTGCTGATATTGCGGGTAAGCCTATGATTCAGAGAGTATATGAGCAGGTCTCTAAGTCGAAATTTAAAAGCATAATCATTGCTACAGATTCTCAAGAGATTAAAGATGTAGCGGAAAGTTTTGGTGCAAAAGTAATCTTAACAAGAGATGATCATGAGTCTGGTACAGATAGAATAGCTGAAGCTGTAACTAGCTTGGGGTTTGATGATGAAGATGTTGTAGTAAATGTCCAAGGTGATGAACCTTTAATACCAGTAGAAAATATTGAGCAAGCTGCACAGTTACTTATTGATAAGCCAGATGCTGTAGTTTCAACTCTTTGTGAGAGCATCTTAGATGCTGAAGATATCTACAATCCTAATAACGTTAAAGTAGTCTTTGATAAGAATAATTATGCATTGTACTTTAGCAGAGCTTCAATTCCATTTGAAAGGGGATATTCTGAAAATCTTCAAGTTAATGTTTCGGAATTTTTTAGACATATTGGTATTTATACGTATAGAGTTGGCTTTTTAAAACATTACGCAGAACTAACTGTATCACCTATAGAAAAATATGAGGCTCTTGAGCAACTTAGGGTTCTATATAATGGCTATAAGATAGCTGTTGCTCAAGCACTTAAGCCAACTCTTGCAGGTGTTGATACTCAGCAAGATTTAGACAAAATAAGGGGGCTTTTTAATGTTTAAATTAGATTCTCGTTTAGAGGCTGATACTTTTGAAGTTTGTGAATATTTAGACTGTAAAATTCTAGTAATGAATAACTCTACAGTACCATGGTTTATAGTAGTACCTTTTACAGATAGAACAGAGTGGTATCAACTTGATGATTCCGTTCAGTACAATGTAAATAAAATAATAAATAAACTCTCAGAGTTTCTTATTAAAGAATATAAAGTTGATAAGCTGAACGTAGCAACTTTAGGCAATGTAGTTAGTCAAATGCATCTACACGTAGTCGGGCGTTATGAAAATGATCTAGCTTGGCCAGCTCCAGTGTGGGGGAATATTGAATCTAAGCCTTATACAGAACAAGAAAAAAGTAGCTTAGTAGAGAAAGTTAGAGAAATATTTAATTAATAGCGGAATGATTAATGAGTGTCTCTTTATATAGTTGAGAAAAGTAAGTATCTCATGTAGAAAAGTCTATACAAATAGTAATATTTAGAGTTGTTTGAGTTCGTTATAACTAAGTAGTAAAATCATACTTAACATAATACAAATGATATAGTATGAATAATTTTGATCAATCTTATATAAAGCATATTGTTCGTGCAATTGAGAATGATTCTTTTACAGTATTTGTAGGGGCAGGATTCTCTAAGGCAGTTTGTCCTTCAATGCCTAGTTGGGCCGAGTTGATAAATATATTTAAAGAAAGACTAGGTGACTTAATATCTAAAGAAGAAAGTGACTACCTTTTAAAATAGCCCAGTTGTATTATTTAAAATTTGGAGAATATAATTATTATAAAGATATCAAAGAACTGATACTACAGAACTATTCTGTAGAGAACATAGATATTCTTGATTGCTTATTTAAACTTCGACCTAGTAGAATAATTACAACTAATTGGGATAATCTTTTAGAGAAATATATTGAAAATAATGCAGAATCATATGACATAATTTCATCTGATGAAGATTTGTTAAGATCAGATTTATCAAATAAAGTTATCAAAATGCATGGAGATTTTGATAAAAATAATATTGTCTTCAAAGAAGATGATTATTCTTTATATGAAAAAAACTTTCCTATAATCACAAATTACATAAAGAATATATTAACATCTCATACTGTTTTATTTTTAGGTTATAGCTATAGCGACTTTAATGTAAGAAATATTTTTAGTTGGTTACAAGATTTTTCGAAAAATAGACCGCCAATATATATGTTCATGAAAGAGGATAAAGGTTTATATTCTAAGTACTATGATAACTTAGGGGTTAAGCTTATTAATAGCAAGAGATATGCTGATTTGTTCAAGTTCATATCTAAGATTTTGGAACAAAAAAATAATAGAAATGAGTCTATATTTGAAAAGATAAAAAACTCGCTAAAGTTTGAAAGAGCATTAAGTATTAATGAGATTGAGAGTATCACTAAAGGTTACTTTTCAGGGTTTGAAGAAATAACTATATATTCTGATGAGAATATTTATTCAGAATATCAAGATCTTTATAATAAATATATAAAAAATGATTCAAGAGGTCATTACCATCCTGATAAAAAATATATAGATAAATTTTTATTTCAAAATTATATTAAAAGAATAAATGCAGTAAGAACAGTTAAAGACTCTAATAATCAATTTTCAAGAGAAAATATTACCTTAATTGAAAGCAAAGAGAAAAATAAACTTTCTGAAAAACTAAATAGTAATATTTATTTTGAAATAGATAGTAAAAGCTATATAGGGTTATATGAGTCAGGAAAATATGATGAGTTACTAGAGATTTTAGAGAAAGACTATATTTTTTACAAAAAAGAAAAAAACTATTTTATGTTCTTGATAGTTGCATATAACCTTGAGCTTTTTCAAATGATATATAATCAGAGTAAAGAGTTTACTTCTAATAATACTCTTTCTAAGTTTGATAATTGTCTTGATAATTCGTATATATCTCTACCTAAAGCATCACAAATAAAGGCTCATCAAGACTACTTATTTTTAAAAAGTTATTTTGATAAAGAAAAGTCAAAAGTTTATGACTTTTATAAAGTGATTGAAAAAGATGTTAAAAATATAAGCTTAGGAGGAATGGTTTTTAAAAATAACTTATCTAAGGAGCGTATAGAGCATTTTTATTTTTTAAAATTTTTATATGAAAATAATTCTTTGATACCATGTTTTAATGAGTTTTATACAATAAATCAAGAATACCTGGGTATTACTCTTTATAGACAAATTAATCAATCAAGTTTTGAATTTTCTATCTTAGAAGTTTTTGCTTTCATTAACCAAAGAAATAATATGAGGGATAAGTTTGCAGAGTACTTTTTAAAGAAAGAAGGTGATCAAGAATATAGAAATATTGTACTTGGAGAAGTGAAAGTTGAGCAAATTATGACTATTGGAGATAATTTACTTTCACAGTATATAAAACAGTATAATAATAAAGATAATCTATTTGAGATGAGATTAACTAACTATTTTAATCTTATTTCGTATATAGATATAGGAGATGATTATTTTAGTAAGACAATCGAACTTTTTAATAAGTGTTTAGATCTGTCACCTAAGATATTTTCACAACTTTTTACTGCTTTTAATAATTATATTGCTGAGCAATATAATAGATTTAGTAGAGAAATTGATAGTGAAAAATTGGGAACGTTGATGAATAAATACATTGAAAATCATTTTCTTTTAGCTTTGAATACATATTCAACATTAACTAATCTAATTCATGTATGTTTAGAAAGTAAGTTTAAATATGATAAGTATTTCAAAATAGAAGAATGTTTATATACTTTGAAAAGTGAAAATGATGCATGTTTCATCCAGGGAATGCTTCAAATTCTAAATATTTATAATTTACTAGATGAAACATGCCAAGATAGAGTTAAAGATGCTTTAGATACTTTTAATTTCACAAATGAAGAAATTGAAATATATGATAAACCTAGAGTCAGAAAGAATTTTGAGATATTTTTTGAATTATTTTTATATGTTTCTTTTTATAATATTAAAATAGAAAATAAATCTTTCCCTTCAGATATTGCTAAGAAATTTTTAACTTATTTAGAAAGATCAAAACACTGTAGTTCTAGTTATTTAAATTTGTTAGAAAATCTTAAAAATGTTAGGGAAAAGAATCAATCTTTTATTGAAGATGAAGTTTTTAATGAGTTAATAGAACAACTAGAAGTAAAACAAAATAATTATAAAAAGTTCAAAGATGACGGTAAATCTTACCCTATATGATAAAGTTTAAAAAAAATATTCTAGATCTTATGCGTTCCTTGGCAAGCTTTTGAGATATAAAAGTTTGGTCTTATATTGAATTTTGCATAGTAATTTTTCTCAAGGTAATTGCTATACTCTCTAACAATTTTACTTGGTAAAAGATGTATTGTAGAGCCACCAAAACCACCACCAGTCATTCTAGCACCATAAACACCATCAAAATCTTTTGATAAGTCGACTAGGTAGTCTAGCTCATCACAACTAACTTTATAGTCATTTTTTAATGAATTATGTGATTGGTACATTAGTTTACCTAGGCTCTGCCAGTCTTTAGATTGCATTGCCTTAGTAGCATCAATTACTCTTTGATTTTCTGTGAAGACATGTAGCGCTAACTTATAATCTTCTTCAGAGAAATTAGCTTTAGTATGCTCAAGTTTTTGACTATCTAGTTCTCTTAGTGATTTTATATTGTTAAATTTCGCAATATTTTCACAAACCTGTCTACGTTTATTATAGGCAGAGTCTGCTAAATTATGTTTAATATTTGTATCTGCGATCAAAACAGATAGTTCATTAAGCTCAAAAGGAATATTATTATGTTTGTCACTATCACAATCAATCATAGTAGCTGAATTTTCTTGTGAAAATATGCAAGCCATTTGATCCATCAAGCCACATTTAGTACCTATATAGTCATGTTCAACTTTTTGAGCAATTTTTGCAAGGTTAAGCTTAGAGATATTCAACTTGTAGACTTCATTATAAGCATACGCTATTGCTGTGTTTAACGAAGCTGATGAAGATAGTCCCGCACCGAAAGGTAAGTCACTGAATATATAAATATCAGCTCCTTTAATATTTGCTGAGAAATCTTCTTTGATCATGTTGATAGTGCCTTTTATATAGTTTTGCCAAGTGTTAGATATTTCTTGTTTAATTTTTGCTAAATCAAAGGAAGTTGAATCATCTAAGTTTTCACTATATACATTAACTATATTGTCATCTCTTTTTGTAATAGCTATAAATGTCCCTTTATTTATAGCAAATGGCATTACAAAACCATTATTATAGTCAGTATGCTCACCAATTAAGTTAACTCTACCAGGAGAGAAAAACATCTCAGGAGTAGAATTATATAGATTTTTAAAACGACTAACTAAATTATCTTTGATACAATCCATAATTATAACTCTCTTAATACTTGTGCTGCTAATTCAGGTGTAATATCTCTTTGAGATTCACCAAGCATTTCAAAACCTACCATAAACTTTTTAACAGTAGCAGAGCGTAATAATGGTGGGTAAAAATGTGCGTGAAGTTGCCAATAATCAGATTCTTTAGCACCTATTGAACCATGCCATCCCATAGAATATGGGAATGAAGTATCAAAAAGTTTATCGTATTTGACTAATAATGTTTTAAGAGCATTAGCGAGTGATTTCTTTTGTTCTGCAGTTAAAAAGTTTAAATGTGAGCATTTAAATTTTGGTAAAAGTAATGTTTCATAAGGCCATGTTGCCCAAAATGGTACAACAACTAGCCAATCATCATTTTGATAAACTATTCTTTCTTTCTCGCTAATTTCACGATTTACATAGTCTAAAAGCATATTCGATTTATTTTTCTCAAAATATTCTTTTTGAGATGATTGTTCTTTTTGAGCCTCTGTTGGTAAGAAGTCACAAGCCCATATTTGTCCATGAGGATGAGGGTTTGAGCATCCCATAATGGATCCTTTGTTCTCAAAAACTTGAACCCATTGATACTTTTTGCTTAAAGCAGCTACTTCATCTGACCATAAATCAACAACCTTAGTTATGTCACTTTCTTGCATAGATGCCATAGTTAAGTTATGTTTTGCTGAGAAGCAGACAACTTTAGCAACACCTGTTGCACCACTTACTTGGAATAAATCATCATTGATCTCTAGATCTTTTGCTATTTTTTCTTTTGAAAGAGCCGAAAAATCATTTTCAAATATAAATGTCTCTTTAAAGTCAGGGTTTGTCTCGCCATTTGCTCTAGTATTTGTAGGGCATAGGTAGCAGCTTTCATCATACTCTGGACGTGTATCTTTTGTATTTTCTTCAGATTGACCTTGCCATGGTCTATTTAGCCTATGCGGAGATACTAAAATCCACTCATTAGTTAATATGTTTTTTCGACGATGAGAGAGTTTTATTTGAGAAATTTTTTGTGAAATATTCATGTCCATTTCTGTAAAAATAGTTGTTTTGTATTTTATGTATAGTATATCATCAATATTATAAGTGTTAATTAAATTTAATATTCGAAACAGTATAGGAAGACGTAGTATGCAAAATGCAAGTAAAATAAATTTTGTAGTCATTCGCGTGGCTATAATAGCAGCATTAGCTGGGTTATTATTTGGTATGGATATAGGTTATGTAAATGGCTCTCTTAACTTTATATCAAAAACTTTTGGTTTAAGTGTTGCTGAAAGCGGTCATGTTTCTAGTGTATTATTACTTGGAGCAGCTTGTGGAGCTTTAGTTAGTGGGTTTCTATCAAAGCATTATGGTCGTAGAAAAGTATTATTAATTGCAGCAGCTATATTTTCTATATTTACTATTGTGGGAATTTTGGCTCCTAATTATCAAATATTTATTGGTTCAAGGTTTATATTAGGTATAGCAGTAGGTATAGCATCATTTATTGCTCCTTTGTACTTATCTGAAATTGCTCCAAAAGAGTTTAGAGGCGCATTAATTGCTCTTTATCAGCTAATGATAACAATAGGCTTATTCTTAGTTTTCTTAACGAACTCTGCTTTAGAAAGTACTGGTTCTTGGAGAATTATGTTATCAGTATTAGCAATTCCTTCAATAATAATGTTTTTTGGCTGTCTAACTCTTCCGAGAAGCCCAAGATGGTTAGTTTTAAAAGGTAATGATGAAGAAGCGGCTTTAGTTCTTAAAAAAATTAGATCATGTGAAATTGAAGCCTTAGAAGAGCATAAAGAAATCAAACAAACTACGCATAGAGGTGTAAGTGTTTTATCTTTACTTAAGAAGAAGTTTTTTATAAAAGTTGTACTTTTAGGTATTGCTCTTCAAGCATTTCAACAATTTACAGGTATGAATGCTTTTATGTACTATTCAACAGATATATTTAAGCTGGCTGGTTTTACTAATCCATCAACATCTACAATCGTAATTGGTCTGTTAAATATGTTAACAACATTCTTAGCTATTAAATATGTTGATAAATTTGGACGTAAGCCAATTTTATATTTTGGTTTAAGTTTACTTATAATCTCTTGTGTCGTTGTTGGATTTATATTCAAGACACATTTTGTGTATGGTCAGGCTATGGTCTTATCTCAAACTTTACAGTGGACTGCTTTAATATTCTGTTTATTATTTATCTTTGGTTTTGCTATATCTATGGGGCCTGTGATTTGGATTTTATGTTCAGAGATTCAACCTATAGAAGGTAGAGATTTTGGTGTTACAGCATCGACTATGAGCAACTGGATATGTAATGCTATTATAGGCAACTTTGCTCTTACATGGTTAACATTCCATCCAGATAATACTTTCTTTGGTTTTGCAATCTCTTGTATAGTTTGTGTACTATTTGTTAAGTTCTTTGTACCAGAGACAAAAGATGTGTCTTTAGAAGAAATTGAAAATAATTTAAGAGCTGGTAAATCTTTAGCAAAAATTGGGCGTTAATAAATTTTAAAAAAAATAATGGTGGAAGATATATGGAAGCACAAAAGGAATATAAAAGAATAGTATTTTTAATTGCTATAATAGCAGCTTTAGGAGGCTTACTCTTTGGTTTAGATCAAGGCTTTATTGCAAATGCAGGCAAGACACTCGATCATATTTATGATATGGCTCCAGGTAGTATTGCTGAAGGTAAATTTAACGCGATATTAGCTTATGGTGGTATATTAGGAACTATTTGTAGTGGTTTTTTTACTAGATACTTTGGTAGAAAAAATACATTATTAATAGCGGGCTTTTCATTTCTTATAGGAGCTTTAGTATCTTCACTATTACCCCCTTTAAATATACTTACAGCTTGTAGATTTATTTTAGGTTTTGGTGTTGGTCTAGCATCTTTTGCAACGCCTTTATATTTAGCAGAAACAGCTCCTAAAGAAATAAGAGGGGCAATGTCATCATTATTTCAGCTAATGATAACATTTGGTATATTTTTGATATGTTTAGTAAATGTTGTGATTGTTGAGGTATCTGGTCATACTAAAATATCACTAACTTTGATGTTTAGTGTTATTACATTATTTGCTTTTTTAATGTTTGTAGGTTGTTTTTTCTTACCTAAGAGTCCTAGATGGCTTATGATGAAAGATAAAGAAAAAGAAGCTAGAGATGTATTAGCAAGACTTAGAAATAAAGATGAAATTGATAAAGAAATTTTAGAGATGAGTCAAAATGATAAGCAGGAATCTCATTCAGTTAAGCAAGTTTTAAGTAAAGGTTTCTTTTGGAAAATATTAATCGTTGGTGTTGTAATACAAATGTTCCAACAACTAGTTGGTATCAACGCGATGATATATTATGCTCCGAGTTTTTTACAAGGCGCTGGGCTAAATATAATTCTAGCAGGTCTAGCTGTATTTCTTGTTAACTTCCTTTCAACGTTTCCAGCTATTCGTTGGGTTGAAAAATGGGGTAGAAAAAAATTATTAACAGTAGGAGCTTTAACAATGGCTTCTGCTCTTGTAGTTGTTGCTATATGCTTTTATGCTATTGATATTGCAGGTGTTAATTCAGCTTTCCCTAAATATATATTATTGATTGCATGTTTGGTGTATATCTTTGGTTTTGCTTGTTCATGGGGACCTGTTGCCTGGATTATTTGTTCAGAAATATTCCCGCAGAACGTTCGTGAGTTTGGTATGACTATTACAACTATTGTTAACTGGACTTTTGTTTGGATAGTTGTGGCATATTCAAATGTGATAATGGATGCTGGGGTTTGGGGTAAACCAATGATATTTATTAGTTATGCGATATTCTGTGTTATAGCAGTGGTTTTCTTAAAACTATTTGTACCTGAAACTAAAGGTGTAAGTTTAGAGAAAATAGAAGATAACCTAATCTCAGGTAAGAAACTTCGTGATCTTGGTCAATAGGTTAGCTTTTAATTAAGTTGTATATTTGTCTTAAATAATGTATTCTTTCGGTTGTAATTACTAATAGTTAAATCAAAAAATAAGGAACTATAATTATGAAAGCTTCAGCTAGACATTTGCTAGTACAATCAGAATCTGAATGTCAACAAATCAAGAAAGACATAACTGAAGGTAAAATTACATTTGAAGAAGCGGCTAAAAAGCATTCTCTATGCCCATCTGGAGCTAGAGGCGGTGATTTAGGTACTTTTTCTCAAGGACAAATGGTTCCTGAATTTGATAAAGTAGTATTTAATGATGAACTACACAAAGTTCATGGTCCAGTACAAACTCAATTTGGTTACCATCTATTAGAAATTACATCACGCGGATAATTTAAATTTCTCATAATTTTCAAATTATTAATAAGATTTCTCATAATAAAAATTTACGGATAAAAATGAATTCTGAAACTAAAAAAGATTTTAGTCAGCTTGGACTAAGTCAAGATATCGTAGACACTGTTATTAAATTAGGATATGAAAACCCTACACCAATTCAACAGTATGCTATTCCATATATCTTATCGGGTAGAGATGTGCTTGGTCAAGCACAAACGGGTACAGGTAAAACTGCAGCATTTGCATTACCTTTAATAAACAACATGGATCTAGACTCTAGAGATAGAGCTCCTCAAGTTTTAGTACTAGCTCCTACTAGAGAGCTAGCTATACAAGTTGCTGAGCAGTTTGAAGCTTTTGCAAAAAACATACCAAATTTAGATGTTGCTTGTATATATGGTGGTCAAGAGTATGGCTCTCAGATTAGAGCTCTTAAAAAAGGTGTTAAAGTTGTAGTAGGTACTACTGGTCGTGTAATGGATCATATTGAAAAAGGTACATTACAGCTTGATAACTTAAGAGCATTAGTATTAGATGAAGCTGATGAAATGCTTAGAATGGGCTTTATAGACGATGTAAGATTTGTATTAAGCCATGTATCAGATGAGTGTCAAAGATTACTTTTCTCGGCAACGATTCCTACAGATATTGCTGATATTATACAAGAATACTTAAGAAACCCTTGTAAAATACAAGTAAAAGCAAAAACAAAAACAGCTAATACTGTAACTCAAAAATTTATAGTAATTAAAGGTTTTAGAAAGATAGATGCTCTAGATAGACTACTTGAAGTAGAAGAAACTGATGGTGTGATTATCTTTGTTAAAACTAAGACTAGTACAATTGAAGTTGCTGATAATTTAAAAGCTCTTGGTTATAAGGTTGCGGCGATAAATGGTGACATGCAGCAGTCACAAAGAGAATACATTGTTGATCAGTTTAGAAGTTCTAAGTCAGATATATTGGTTGCTACTGATGTAGTTGCTAGAGGTATCGATCTTGAGAGAATTTCTCATGTCATTAACTATGATATGCCTGGCGATACAGATACTTATGTACACAGAATTGGGCGTACAGGTAGAGCTGGACGTGAAGGTACTTCTATTTCTTTAGTTCCTCTAAAAGAAATGAGATTCTTACGTATTCTAGAAAGATTTACAGGATCTCCAATGCAAGAAGTCTTTATGCCAAGTGCAAAAGATTTAGCAGATAGTAGAATAGAGAACTTTAAAGCTAGAATAACTTCAGCGATAGATAAGAATAAATCTTTAGATAAATATAAAGATGTAATTACAAGTATTCGTGATGAGTTAGAGCTTGATTCAGATGAGCTTTTAGCTGTATTGACATTACTTGCTCAAGGTAAGAAATCTTTCTTCCCTAGAGAAATACAAGCTAGAGATGATAAGCCTCGCAGAGATAGAAACCCTCGTGATAATCGTAGAGATAACAGTAGATTTGAGCGTAGAGGTGATCGTGGTGATAGAAATGCTCGCTTTGATAGGCCTGAAAGAAAACCTCGTAGAAGTGTAAATATTGATTTGACTACATATAAGCTAGAAGTTGGACGTGATAATGATGTTCAGCCAAGAAATATAGTAGGTGCTATAGCAAATGAAGGAAATATTGATAGTAAGCATATCTGTAATATTTCTATTCAAAAAGATCATACTTTGGTAGATCTGCCTTCAAATTTACCTCCTAAGGTTGTGAATCATCTTAAAAAAGTATGGGTTGCTGGTAAAAAACTAAATATTACAGCTCAATAATTTTCTAATATTTTCTACTTTCTATAGTCCCTATAAACATTAGTTTTCTTGTATCTTAAAATAAGATTTATAGAGTTTTTCTAGGAACAAATATATAAATTTAGCTATGTTTGTTCTATTTGATTAATGAAACCTGTATAATTCATCGAACTATCTATTCAATTATAATTTTTACAAATGAGTAACTATATTTTTATAGTTTCTGCACCATCAGGTGCTGGTAAAAGTTCTTTATTAAAAGCTTTTTTAGAAACACAAATAGGCAGAGATAACTTTGCGGTAGCTACATCTCATACCACTAGGGATCCTCGAGTTGGAGAGACAGATGGTAAGGAATATCATTTTGTTTCCATTGAGAAGTTTGAGCAGATGCTTAAAGAGGATGGTTTTATCGAGTATGCTAAGGTTTTCAAGAACTATTATGGCACATCAAAGGCTGAGATAGACAGACTACTAGCTGAAGGTAAAAATATAATACTTGAGATTGATTGGCAGGGTGCTCAGCAGACTCGGCTAATATACGGTCCAAAAGCTAAGAGCGTATTTATATTGCCTCCTTCAATGGATGAGTTAAGGAAACGCTTAGAAACAAGAAATACTGATTCAAAAGAAACTATTGATTACAGAATGGATCAAGCTGAGGCAGAGATTTCTCATGCTGATGAGTTTGATTATCAGCTAGTTAATGATGATTTTAGTCAATCATTAGAACAATTGTGTAAATATTTCGAAGAAAATATCCAAGGTTAAAAAAGGAGCATTTGGATGTTAAATCAAGAGTTAATAAAAGATAAAATATCACAAGCTAGACAAAAGTTACCAAGCTTAAAAATTAAAGATATAGAGAAGCAAAAATATATTGATGAAATAAAAGTATTATTAAAACAAAACAATGCTTGTTTAGTAGCTCATTATTATGTAGATGCAGAAATCCAAGAGCTTGCAGAGCAAACAGGAGGATTTGTTGGAGATTCTCTTGCTATGGCTAAATTTGGTTTAGAAAGTGAGTGTGAGACGTTAGTTGTTGCAGGAGTAAGATTTATGGGAGATTCTGCTAAAATCTTAAGCCCTGAGAAAAAAGTTCTAATGCCAACTCTAGAAGCAGAATGCTCATTAGATTTAAGTTGTAATAATGGTGAGTTTAAGAAGTTTATAGAAGAGCATCCTGATAGAGAGGTTGTTGTTTATGTAAATACATCAGCTGAAATAAAGGCTTTAGCTGATTGGACAGTTACTTCTTCAAATGCACTAGAAATCTGTTCTCATTTACATAAACAAGGTAAAAAACTCCTATGGGGTCCAGATAGATTCTTAGGTGATTGGATTGCAAAACAGACAGGTGCCGACATGCTATTATATGATGGTAGTTGTATTGTACATGAAGAGTTTAAGGCACAAGCATTAGATGATTTAATGTTAGAGTATCCAGATGCTGCTGTTTTAGTTCATCCAGAATCTCCAGCAGAGATTGTAAAAAGAGCGGATGCTGTTGGTTCTACCTCACAGTTAATAGCGGCAAGTAAAGAAATGGATAATGATAGATTTATAGTAGCTACTGATACAGGTGTTTTCTATAAAATGAAGCAACTATCTCCACATAAAGAGTTTATTCCAGCTCCTACAGCTGGTCGAGGAGCTACTTGTCAATCATGTGCTAAATGCCCGTGGATGAAGCTAAATCAGTTAAAGAATCTAAGAGATTGTCTAGTTTCACAAGATAATCAAATTTTTGTAGATGAGGATGTACGTAAAAAAGCTCTTATCCCTTTAAATAGAATGATAAATTTTTAGGAAATACTTATGTCTAAAGTAATGCTAAATAATAATCAAATATCTGATGTTCCTAAGCATATTGTTAAAAAACTAGTAAAAGAATCTTTAGCTGAAGATGTTGCAGATGGTGATATCACAGCGCAATTAGCTCAGGATATTAATACTACAGCTTTTTGTATCACACGTGAAGATATGATTCTTTGTGGTCAAAAGTTCGCTAATGAAGTAGTTAACCAAGTTGATGATAGTATTCAAATAACATGGTTTTATAATGACGCTCAAAAGGTATCAGCAGGTCAGAAAATTTTTGAACTAAAAGGAAATGCTCGAAGTATTCTCACCGCTGAAAGAACGATGTTGAATTTTATTCAAATGCTTTCAGCTACAGCTACAGCTACAAATAATCTAGTTAGACTGATATCTGACTATAACACTAAACTGCTTGATACTCGTAAGACTATTCCAGGTTTTCGTTTAGCTCAGAAATACGCAGTTAAGTGTGGTGGTGGGTTTAACCATCGCATAGGTTTATTTGATGGTTATTTGATTAAAGAAAATCATATTCGGTCTGCTGGAGGTATATCTCAAGCTGTAGCAAAAGCTAAAAATTTAGATAGTAATAAGGTTGTAGAGGTTGAAGTCACAAGTTTGGATGAGCTAAGCCAAGCGATAAATGCTGGGGTAGGTATTACTATGCTTGATAACTTCTCAATTGAAGATATTTATAAAGCAGTTGAGCTTGCTAAAGATAAAGTTGCACTAGAGGTCTCTGGTAATATTGATAGTGATACTATCGTAGAAATGGCAAAAACAGGTGTTGATTTTATATCTGTTGGGGCCATTACAAAACATATTAATGCGATAGATTTATCTATGCAGGTTCAAATATAAAATGAACGTTAAAAAATATGATGTAGTCATAGTAGGTGGTGGCTTAGCAGGAGTTACTGCTGCTATAGATTTAGCTGAACATGATTTAAATGTCGCAATTATCTGTGATAAAGCAGTAAATTATTGTGCTAGCTCATATGCTCAAGGTGGAATAGCTGCGATAATATCAAAAGAAGATACTATAAGCTCACATGTGACAGATACATATATCGCAAGTGGAAATATTGCAGATTTAGAAAGTGTAAATCAAGTTGTAAGTAACTCAAATTCTTCAATAAAGTGGCTCGAAAAGCATGGGGTTGAGTTTGATAGAAATAAAGATGGAAACTATAATCTACATTTAGAAGGTGGCCACTCATTAGCAAGAATTCTTCACATCAAAGATTATACCGGAAGAGCAGTTATTTCAAAGCTATATGAGAGACTTCATCATTTTAAAAATATCTCATTATACTCGGAACATAAAGCATTTAGATTAATCAAAGAAGATGAAAAATGCATAGGCTTATATACTTACAATAACAAGTATCAAGTCATCAAGTTTTTTGCTGAAAAGGTGATATTAGCCTCAGGAGGAGCTTCTGGTCTATATAAATATGTAACTAATGCTACTGCTGGTGATGGTAGCACTATGATTATGGCACATGATATAGGTTGTCAGTTAGAAAACTTAGAGTTTACACAGTTTCATCCAACTTGTTTTTTAGGTAAAGCTGGTGAGCCTACTTTAATATCAGAAGCTATTCGTGGTAGTGGTGCTGTATTAGAGACAGAGAAAGGCATAAGAATCATGAAATCTATTCATGAGAGAAGAGATCTTGCTCCTAGAGATATTGTAGCGAGACAAATTTATATAAATATGCAAGCTGGACGAGATATTTATTTAAATGCAACTCATCTAAGTGCGAGTCAGTGGCAAAATGAGTTTCCTTATATCTATGAAAAATTATTAGAAAATGACATAGATCCAACCATAGATAGGATACCTATATCACCAGCAGCTCATTATAGCTGTGGAGGAGTGAAGGTTGATAAGAGCGCTAAAACAAGTATAAAAAACCTATATGCTGTTGGTGAAGTTTCTTGTACTGGCTTGCATGGAGCAAATAGGTTAGCGAGTAACTCGTTATTAGAGTGTATAGTATATGCTTTAGAGGCGAGTAAAGATATACTAAGTAACTTCACAAAAGATACATATCACGATAATGAAAATCTAAAGCTAATTGATTCAAAAAAAGATTATTCACAACAAATAATTCAAATAAGACAGCTAATGTGGGATAAGGTTGGCTTAGTCAGAAAACAATCTGAGTTAGAAGAGGCTTATCAGCAAGTTAGTTTGCTTGAAAGTGCTATAGATAATGATATCGCTTTAGATAGCTTTGATATTAATATAGAAAATTATAGAAAAATCCTAAAAATGTCTAAGCTTACTATACAAAGTGCTATAGCAAGAAAAGAGAGCATAGGAAGTCATTATTTAAGAAGTTAATAAATACAAGGGTATAGTTTAAACTATGAGAGATAAGATATTTTCAATTCCTAAAGTTGTGCTTCATGACCATCTTGACGGTGGGTTAAGAGCTAGTACTATAGTGGATTTAGCTAAGCAATATAATATAGATTTACCTAAAACTTCAGACAAAGAACTGTCGGAGTGGTTTTATGAGCAGTTCTCATCTAAAGATTTTAATAAATGTTTTGATGCATTTAATATAGCATGTGCTGTTATGCAAACACAAGAAGGTATTGAAAGAGTTGCTTTTGAGTTTGCTCAAGATCATGCTTTAGATAATGTAATCTATGCAGAGGCAAGGTTTTGTCCTTATTTTCATACAGAAAAAGGCTTAACATATGATCAGATCATCAAAAGTGTAGCTAGAGGCTTTGATAGAGCGAAACATGAGTATGGTATAGATGCAGGTATTTTAGTATGCGGAATGTATCATCTTGATGATGATACTAATTTAGAGATAGCTAAATTGTGCATTAAACATGATGAGGTTGTTGGCTATGACTTTGCTGGTATGGACATTGATGGAAGTTTATCTCAAACACTACCTAAAACGGTGGCATTTTTACAAGAAAATAATATTGATTTCACTGTACATAGTGGCGAATTCTCAAATATTGAAAATATTAAAGATAGTATTCTAAGTGGGGCAAAGAGAATTGGTCATGCATGTAACCTTTATAAAACTACAGATACTGATACTTTAAGAGAAACTATAGCACTACTTATTGACAGGAGTATACACGTTGAGTCAAATGTAAGTAGTAATCTGGCATTAGGACTAGTAGACAGTTTTGAAAATCATCCATATCAAAGAATGTTTGGTGATGATATTAGTATAGCTTTAAATACTGATGATAGGCTAATGTTGCTAGGTATAACTCTTACTGATGAATATACTTTAGCACATCAGAAAAATAATTTGTCTTTTGCAAATATGGTTATCATGAATCTAAATGCTGCAAAAGCTGCTTTTGCTAAAGATGAAGTTAAAAATAAGATAGTCAAAAAATTAAAGAGTTTTGCTGAAGCAAATATATTGTAATAGCACTTTGAAGATTAATTTTCTATAAAATTTTACCTATAAAATATATGCAAGTTATTTTGTTTATGTTTTTACTTGCTTCAGACTTTTAAATTTTTTTATAAAACATTATAGTATTAAGATCATCTTGAATTTATTAATTTAGTATATGAAAAAATATGCAGTATTTGTTTTAAGCTTCATTTGTTTTTGTTCATCTTTTGCTATGGCACATAATAATGTTGGCAAGCCATCAGTAGAAAGTTATAAAACTAAAATTTTAAATGCAGATCAGCAGATTATTGAACTGATTGCAGAACGTAAAGGTTGGCGAAAGAAGATGCTGAAACTTGAGAAAAAGCAAGGTTTACCAAGCTATGATCCATTTAAGGATAAATCATTGGATAAAACACGAACATCTTTCGCAATACAATATGATGTCTCTCCTAGACTAGTGGATGAGATTTTTAATATATTAAATACGCAGGATTTAAAAACTGCAGATCAAAGTTTTTAATAAAATATATGAGGTAATAAAATAACATGTCTATTTACGATTTTAAGCTTACAGCAGGTGATGGATCAGAATTCTATTTACCAAAAAATAAGGTTTTACTAATAGTGAATGTCGCAAGTAAGTGTGGATTTACAAAACAATACAAAGGTTTGCAACACCTACATGAGATATATCCAGACTTAGAAATAGTAGCATTCCCTTGTAACTCATTTGGCGGACAAGAGCCTGGTAGTGATCAAGAGATAAAAGAGTTTTGTAAGACTAACTTTGGTATTACATTTCCAATTATGAAAAAAACTAAAGTTAATGGTAAAGATTCAGAACCTCTATTTGAGTATTTAAAAGAGCAAGCAAAAGGAATCTTAGGTACTGAAAGAATAAAATGGAATTTTACTAAATTTTTAGTATCAAAAGATGGTCAAACTGTTGTAAGATATGCACCAAAGACAATTCCTGAAGATTTGATTGCTGATATCGATAATTTCTTAAAAGATTAATCTTTCTTAAACCTTTTTTATCAATATTTAAAAAGATCTTATAGATACTTTACTTCTCACAAGAGTTATTTCAATTAAGCTAAGAGCTATAGAAATATTGGCTTTACAGATTGGTTTGAGTAGAATCATAAAGGTTATATGTACACGTGTAACTAACACTTAAGCTTAAAAGGCTTTTTAATTTAATAATAAAACCAGGAGTTAAAAGTGATTTCAACATCTCTTTCTTATATATCATCGCTACTATTAATATGTAGTGTAATAGTACTTATTTCTAGTAAGTCTAAATCAAAAATATTTGAATATTTTCCAGCTATTGTAATCATATATTTTTTGATAGTTATATTATCAATACTTGGTTTGTGGAATACTCATTCTGTAGAAATTAAGCAGACAAAGTCACAACTTGAAGGTTTAATCTTACCTGTGATGTTATTTTTAATGTTGATTCGTTGTGATATTAGACTTGTGATTAAACTTGGACGAAAGCTTTTGATAGCTTTTTTTGGTGCAAGTATTAGTATAATGATAGCTTTCATAATTATGTATCTAACTATTGGTCGATATATATCACCAGATGCTTGGAAAGGCTTCTCTGCACTATCGGCTAGCTGGATGGGTGGTACTGGTAATATGATCGCAGTTAAGCAAGCTTTAAATACTCCAGATAATCAAATGGGATATATACTTCTTACAGATTCGATAAGTTATACGATTTGGTTTGCTCTTTTATTTGCGCTTATTTCTCGTGCTAAAGTTTTTGACAAGTGGACAAAAGCTGGATCACTAGAGGAGCATATTAGCAAGGTTAATATCCAAGATCCATATAATTTAAAAGGAGATATTAATTTTGTAGGCATATTTTTATTAATTGCTATAGCATTTACTGCTACTGATATCGCAGGTATAGTAGCATCATATTTACCTCAAACAGCACTAATTAGCACAAAGACTTGGACTATCCTAATAGTAACATTTCTTGGGTTTATAGGAGCAATGACTCCGATAGCTAAAATAAGAAGTGATAGTATCATTGCTAGTATATTTTTATATTTTCTAGTTGCTTTGATAGCTTCAGGTTCTTCATTTAAAGGATTTTCTGAGGCTCCAATATATATAGCATGTGGCATAATGATTTTAGTTATTCATGCTATAATAATGACAATTATAGCTAAGATATTTAGACTAAATCTTGCAATGTGTTCTATCGCATCATTAGCTAATATTGGTGGTATTGCAGGAGCTCCTATTTTAGCTAGTGCTTATAGTAGAAGTTTAGTTTCTATAGCTGTAGTTATGGCGTTACTTGGATTTTTAGTAGGGACTCAGGGCGGTTTAATTGTAGCTAAAATACTTTCAGGATTTGCTGTATGAGTAAAATAGTTGATATAAAAACATCTATAGTAAAAATAGCTCTTAAAAGAACATTTGTAACAGCTGTACGAAGTACAGATCATATTGATGCTTTAGTAGTTGAGCTAGTTTTAGATAATGGACTAAAAGGCTATGGTGTAGCTCCAGCAACAACAGCTGTCACAGGTGATACTCTTCAAGGAATGAAGTTTATTATAAATGAAATCTTTACACCTGTTATTAAAGGTGCGTATTTGAGTGACTATGAAGAGATTTTACACCAGGCTTTTAATAGAGTTATGTTTAATTCAGCAGCAAAAATGGCTATTGATTTAGCATTTCATGATTTATTAGCTAAACAAAAACATATCTCCGTAGCTAATCTTCTTGGAGCAAAGAATAATACTATTGAAACTGATGTATCTATAAGTTGTGGTACGGTTTCAGAGACTATACAAAATATCCAAAATGGTGTTGAGGCCAATTTTACAGCAATCAAAGTCAAAACGGGTGCTGATTTTAAAAGAGATATAGAACTACTTAAAGCTTTGGATAGTGAGTTTGATAAGAGTACTAAATTTAGATTTGATGCTAATCAAGGCTGGAGTATAACTCAAACAAAACAGTTTATTGAAGAGTTAAATAAATATAGCTTAAACGTTGAGATAATCGAGCAACCAGTTAAGTATTATGATATATCAGCTATGCATGAAATAACTCAGTTTAGTAATATCCCAATAGTTGCAGATGAGTCAGTATTTAACTCTAGTGATGCTAAGCGAGTTATAGATGAGAGAGCTTGTAATATGATAAATATCAAGCTTGCAAAAACAGGTGGTATTTTAGAAGCTAAAAAAATAAAGAAACTAGCTGATGATGCAGGTATACCATGTATGGTAGGTTGTATGATGGAATCACCAGCTGGGATCTTAGCTACAGCAAGTTTTGCACTAGCTGAAAATATTACTATAGCAGATCTTGATCCGCTAGATTGGGTTACAAAAGATATTTATAGTGATTATATAACTTTCAATGAACCAAATATTATTTTAAAAGATAATTTAATCGGATTTGGATATAATCTATAAAAATAAATAAGTGTTTGTTGGTAAATGAAAACAGACAAAAGTTTAATACTCGTTCATGGCTTTATCAAAAATAGTAAAGACATGCGTAGCTTAGAGGGTTTCTTTAGGCAATACTATGATGACATTATATCTATAGATCTGCCTACTACTTTTGTTGGTATTGATGTTGCAGTTGCTAAGTTGTGTCAAGTTATACAAAATATTCCTAAGACAAAATCTATCACATTTTTAGCTCATAGTATGGGTGGTATAATAGTTTGTAAAACTATAGATAAATTGCAACTTGAAAATGTAGATAAATGTGTATTTATAGCTACACCATTTAAAGGATCTAAGATTGCAGATTTTGGTGATAAAATTCCTTTTTATTCTAGAATATTAAAACCCAATAAAGAACTAATGGTGACGGATAAATATTTAGATGTTTGCAATAAGGTCGCCTCAAAGTTTCCAGTTGGTTTAATTGCAGGTAATAAGCATTCTAAACTTAACCTTTTAGCTAAGTTATGTCTTAATAAAGATCATGATGGTTTAGTAGAAGTAGACTCAGCATTTGCTATTAATAGTAGTGATAGAGTTATTCTAAATAAGAACCATAGTGAGATTCATCATGATATTGAAACACTTAATAAAGTAGATCACTTCTTAAAAGAGGGCAAATTTTAAGGTTCTTAAAGTATAATAAAAGAGGTTATTACTAAATAGTGGAAGATATACTATTAATAGTCTAGGTTTAATTTTGCTACAGGAAATGAGTTCTTTGATATTTCATGTGCAAAAGAAGAGTATCCAAAGCTAGTAGAAGATAAAATAATTAATACTGTAATTGAGAGAGATAGGTTTTTCATTTTGATTACCTTTAATAAAGTTTTATGATGACTTATATTAATCCGAATATCTTTTGAAACCATTTCGTCATCCTCTTCGGTCACTGGGCGGAGTCGAAGTGTGACCATAGGATCTACTCATTATGAGTCTTAAATTAGATTCTACGATCAAGTCGTAGAATGACATGTTTCTTTTGGACTAACTATAATTTTTGCGTGTATTATCACACCAATTTAGTTATATGTAAAACTAGTCTTTTTAATATATTATGTAAGCTTAGCTTACTAAATGAGGTATTTAGACTTTTCTTTTAAAAATTCGTCAACAAAGCTTTAATAATAATGTTTTGATATCTATTTTTCTAAAGTATAACATCATGGTTTTTCTTATTTCTCTTTCAAGAATAGTTATAAGAAAAGTATTTATTGTTAGGATATTAGCATGAGAGTTTTTCTTGAGTTATAGATGGACATACTATTTTTAATAAGCCTTATTAAAAATAAATGAATACTAATAATACATTATTAAGGTACAATCTATTTGAATTAAAATTAAATGGAAATAAAAATGAGTGCAAAAAAAGTACTATGTATAGGTTGGGAACCAAATTCTGTAGACTATGCTAAATATCCTGGAATGAATTCAGAAAAACTTCGAAGTGTTCTTGAAGGAGATTTACAAAAGTTAAATGATATTGGTTATGATGCTCATATGGGCTATATCACTAGTGAAGCAACAGCTGTTAAAGAGGTTTGTGATATCCTTTCTAACAACACTTTTGATATTATTTTGATAGGTGCTGGCGTGCGTAAGGATGATAGTTGTTTTATTCTATTTGAAAAGTTAGTAAACGTCGTTCATGAGCATGCAAATTCTGCAAAAATATGTTTTAATACTGGACCAACAGATAGTGTTGAAGCTGTTCAACGTTGGGATATCTAATCAAATAATATTTAATCTACAAAGTTATCTTATATTTATAAAAATATTAAATTATTTTTGCTTTAAGGAAAGATTAGGTGTAAATTATAGCCTATAAACATAAACTACCTTGAGCTTGTTTATGATAGGTCACAAAAGTTTAAGTCTAAAGTTATTTAGTTTAGCAATATTTAGTATTCCATTTGAAGGTATAGCTCATGAACATGATGCTTTTGCTCACCATCAATCAAACCGATATGGATATATGATAAAAGATAAAAATGGTTTAGACATTACAGATGTGGTTTTATCTGAGAGATCGCCGTATTGTAGTAGTTATGTAGGTAACTATTTTGCATCTGCAGATGACTATAACTTAAATCAGAAAAACTCATCATATATGACAATAAAGACTAATACTAAAGATTGTATTATTATTAGTAATGGAATTCCAAATCATACTTATGATGATGCCGAGATGGGAGCTTTTCCAAATAAAGTAGTGCCACAATATCAGATATATGTAGTTTCAAAAAGTCCTAAGCGCTTAGCTAAGCCAATTCCCTTATCTCTAAGAATGGATAATGCAATTATGCTTAATGGAGTTAAAGTTGATCTATTGGCTGCTGGGTGTTATGGAGTTGGCGATGGTAGGATTGGTTGTTTTGATCCTAATGCAAAATGGCGCTATAATCCAGCATATGAGGAGTCTGAGTTTATAATGGATACTCACCATGCCCATTCTCAGCCTGATGGAACTTATCACTATCATGCTTCACCAAATGCACTGTTTAAAGATAACTCATCTGTTGAGTCACCTGTGATAGGTTTTGCAGCGGATGGCTATCCTATTTATGGTAGTTATATTGAAAATAATGGTGAGATTTTTGAAGTTAAGTCTAGTTATCAACTAAAAAAAGGTAATCGTCCAAATACACCAGATAGTCCAGGAGGTAAGTATACTGGTGAGTTTGTTGATGATTTTCAATATGTACCAGGAAGTGGTGACTTAGATGAGTGTAATGGTATGGAGTATGATGGTAGCTATGGGTATTATGTTACTAAAGAGTTTCCTTATATTATTAACTGTTTTAAAGCTGAGCCAAATAAATCTTTTATGAAAAAACCACCAATTCGTAGATCCTAAAAAATATCATATAAAAGTTTATATCTTTAGCTTATTATATTTATATATAGAATAGCTTTTAGGTCTATAGATATGACTTTTCTTACTGAAAAACAAAATCGTGAAATTGAAGAGTATGCTATTTCTCAAGGTTTAAACCTGATTGAGAATGCCTCTGATGAGATAGTTAAGCTAATTTGTGCAAAATTTGATAAACAAAATAAAATTTTAGTAGTCGTTGGTGCTGGTAATAATGGTAGTGATGGTATTGCAGCTGCAATCAAGCTTTTAAATAAAGGTTATAATATTGATGTTTATCGAGTTTTTTCAAAAGGAAATCTAGATAATCAAAGTTATTATCAAGAGTTTTCAAAGTTAAAAAATCCTATCAGCTCCTTAAAACAAAACAAAAATGTCATTCCGGACCCCGATCCGGAATCTCCTAAAAAAAATCAAGTAGCTCTAATATGCGATTATGATGTAGTAATCGATGGAATATTTGGCATAGGGCTAGATAGAGATCTACAAGGAGATGTTTTAGAGCTCACTAAATCCATAAATCAAGATGCAAAATATACCTTAGCAATAGATGTACCAAGTGGTTTAGGTGCTTTTAATGCCAAAGTGTATGGTGAGGCAATCCAAGCTAATGAAACAATTACATTTTTAGCAGATAAACAAGGTTTACATACTGGAGATGGTTTAGATTATGCTGGTAAAGTAACTGTTAAAGAGCTAATTAATTGTGAAAATATCAAAATTAGTAAATCAGAATATCAAATCTATAAAAATCATATCCAAGATATAAATCTCGATAATATCCTTAGGAAAAAGAAAAATACCAACAAAGGCACTTATGGCAATCTAGCTATAGTTGGTGGTAATGTTGGTATGAATGGAGCTTTGCAGTTAGCTGGTAAAAGTTCGCTATATAGTGGCTGTGGCAAGGTATCGATGATATCTTTGGATAAAGATTTTCGTGCAGACATATCTATGCCTGAGCTAATGACAAAATCTTTGCAGAACATCCCTAAAGATCTAAATACTTTCTCAGCTTTAGCAGTTGGAGTTGGCTTTGATATAACTGATGACTCTGAAAAGGTTTTAGAGCTAATAATTGATAATTTAACTCAACCAACAATTTTTGATGCAGATGCTTTAAATATAATCGCAACAAATCAGCAAATTAGAGAAAAATTTATTAAATTAGAAAATAAAATAATAACTCCACATCCAGCAGAAGCAGCAAGATTACTTGGCTGTACAACAAAAGAAATTCAAGAAGATAGATTTGCTGTAGTTAGAGCTTTAGCTAAAAAATATAACTCTACAGTCGTACTAAAAGGAGCTGGAAGCCTAATTTGTAAAGATGATAAGATCTATATAAATGCTACAGGTAATCAAGGTATGGCAGTGGCAGGGCAAGGAGATGTGTTATCTGGGATTATTGGAGCATTTTTATCACAAGGTTTAGATACTCTATCAGCAAGTAGACTAGCCGTGTATATTCATGGTTTAGCTGGTGATAATCTAGCTAAAAAACTAGGTGGCTATATTGGGATATTTCCTAGTAGAGTGGCTGATGAGGTTTGTGAGGTTTTGAACTTTTTAAATTGATTTTGATTTAGAGTGTTGATTTAATGATAGAAGAGTCACTAAGAAAATAATAAAAACTGTCTGTTTTAACGAGGATATTTCATGAATAGCAAAATATTACCAATATCTATAGATCTAGGTGCAAAAAACACAGGGGTTTTCAGTGCATTTTATGAGAAAGGTACAAGGCTTGAAAATCTAAGCAATAAATCAGGTAAAGTTTATGAATTATCAAAAGATTCTTATACTTTGTTAATGAATAGCAGAACAGCTAAAAGACATCAAAGAAGAGGTATAGATAGAAAGCAATTAGTCAAAAGACTTTTTAAATTGATTTGGACTGAAAAGCTGAATTTAGAATGGGATAAAGATACTCAACAAGCTATTAGTTTTTTGCTTAATCGTAGAGGATTTAGTTTTCTAGAGGAAAAGCATGATGCTAGTTACTTTGAGAAGTTTCCTGCTGAAGCTATTGAATTATTACCTAAACAACTAAGATTAGATATAGATTCTAACCAAAGCTATGATCTAAACAGTAAAATTATTGAAACTCTCGAAAATGATACTTTCAAAGATGTGTTTGATGAAATTGAGAATAACATAAAACAAGTAAAAAAGAGTATTGTTAAAGCTAACATTATAAATATAATAAAATCAGCTATTGATGATAGAGTTTCAAAGGGAGGAATTAAGTCAACTAAGCAAAATAAGTTTGATGACTTAAAGAAAGTATCTCTATGGATTATAGAAGATATCTTTGATTCAGAAACATTTACTTATATAGAGAATGTTGATAATTATTCAAAAAATATATTTGACTATTTAAACTCGTTATCAAATGATCAACTAGAGAATCTAAGAAAAAATTTACCTACTATAGATCTTAATGAGTATAAAAATAGTGTTTGGAATTTTAATATTTCTAATTTTAATTTAGATAATGAGAAATTAATTGATAAATTAGAAGCAGGTGATGTTTCAGTTCATTTACATCATTTAGGATATGCTCTTCAGAATATCAAAAAAGAACTTGATGAAGGCTCTAGACACCGTAGTAAATACTTTGAAGAGATTGCAAGTGTACTACTAGAGCAGAACCATAAAGAAGGATATCTCAGAAGCTTTTGTCAAAATCTACACGGTAATAAATATCAAAATCTGAATGTCAAAAAACTAGTCAATCTAATAGGTAATCTAAGTAACTTAGAGTTAAAGCCACTAAGAAAGTATTTCAATGATAAAAATCATATAAAAGGCGACTACTGGGATGAAAAAAGATTTGCTGAAACCTATTGCCGTTGGATACTAGGGGAGTGGCGAGTTGGTAGCAAAGACAAAGATAAAAAAGATGGTGCTAAATATAGCTATAAAGATTTATGTGATGATCTAAAAAATAAAGTTGGCACAACTCAAGATATTAAGAGTAGTATAATAGAATTTTTAGCAGAGCTAGATCCATGTAGAACTATACCACCATATCAAGATAACAATAATCGTAAGCCACCAAAATGCCAAAGTTTGATTTTAAACCCTAAGTTCTTAGATGATAAATATCCAGAGTGGCAATTATGGCTAGGTGAGTTAAGAAGTATAGAAAGTGTCCAAAGATATTTAGAAAATTTTGAAGATGATTTAAAAAAATTAAAAACAAGTAAAGATCAACCATATTTTGTAGAAACTAAAAGCTCAAATAAACAGATTGCAAGTGGTCAAAGAGACAACAAAGATTTAGATGCTAGAGTATTACAGTTTATATTTGATAGAGTAAAAGCTAGCGATGACTTACTACTAAACGAAATTTATTCTCAAGCAAAAAAAGTGAAGCAAAATGCTAGTTCAGAAAAAGATAAACAAAAAGCATTTAATAATCTAAAAGTAGCATTGCTAGATAGTCATTTATCAAATGAGTTAAAGCCTGAAGGACACTTCGACAAGCTTAGTGATCTTGATAGTGATATATTTGAGCAGGGTACTTTTTTACATTTAGTTTGTAAATACTATAAACAAAGACAACGAGCAAAAGACTATAGGCTCTATATCATGCCTGAGTATCGTTATGATAAAAAACTAGATAAGTATAGTAATACTAGCAGATTTGATGATGATAATCAGCTACTAACATATTGCAATCATAAACCAAGACAGAAGAGATATCAGCTTTTAAATGATTTAGCGGGAGTTTTACAAATATCTCCAAATCTTTTGAAAGATAAAATTGGCTCTGATAATGAATTACAAACCATAGAGTGGTTAAAAAATTTCAAAATAGCTAGCTATTGTAAATCTGCAGTTGAAATACAAAAACAACATCGTGGTACTCTAAAAAATACTGTCCAGACAGCTATATTTAAACAAAGATTAGAAGCTATAAGGAAAAATAAAAAAGCAAGTGATGATGAAAAAGCACTTCTAGAAAAATATAAAAATGCAAAAGCACTTACAGCTGATGAGAAAAAAATAGTAAAGCTAGTTGATAACATATATAAAGCAACTCTAAAAATCGGCGAAAATCTGGGATTGGATGATAAGCAAATAGCTAAATTCAACTCAATTTATAGTTTTGCTCAAATTCAGCAAATAGCTTTTACCGAGAGAAAAGGTAATGCTAATACTTGTGCTGTGTGTAGTGCCGATAATGCTCATAGAATGCAAATTATAAGCGCATTGAGCCAGTCGAAATGCGATACTCAAACTAGTAATATTGAGGCTTCGACAAGCTTAGCCATCTTAGATAAAACAAACATATCACATAATAAGGTCACTGAGCTTGTCGAAGTGAAACCAAATAATGCTCTAAATGATTTCGACAAAGCTCAATCATCTTTGGGAGCCAAAGCTCAAAGGCTACCAGCTATACCAACTAGAATAGTTGATGGAGCAGTTAAGAAAATAGCTACAATACTAGCTAGAAATATAGTTGATGATAATTGGGATAATATTAAACAGGCTTTAGAGAATAAACAAAAGCTTCATATACCTATTATCACAGAGTCAAATGCCTTTGAGTTTGAGCCAAGTCTGGCAGAGATAAAAGGCACTAAAAAGAAAGATAGAATATCATCACAAGAGCTATTTGCCAAAAAAGAAAATAGAATCAAAAACTTTTCCAAAGGGATATCAGCATATAGTGATACTATTTTAGCGGATGGTGATTATGACGGCTCAAAAGAAGAGCTTGACCATATAATTCCTCGCTCACATAAAAAATACGGGACTTTAAATGATGAAGCAAATTTAATTTGTGTAACTCGTGATGATAACCAAAAAAGAGGTAATAAAGCTGTATATTTGAGTGATCTAAAACCAAACTATAAGTCCAAGCAATTTTGTACTACTGATAATTCACAAATTGAAAAATATATAGCTGAAAAAATTTGGGATGCTGAAAAGCAAGGTTTCAAATTTGGTAACTATCGTAGCTTTATTAATCTAACACCAGAAGAGCAGATAGCTTTTAGGCATGCACTATTTTTAGCAGATGAAAATCCTATCAAGCAAGCAGTTATCAAGTCGATAGATAATCGCAATCGTACATTTGTAAATGGTACACAACGATATTTTGCTGAAGTACTAGCTAATAATATCTACCTAAGAGCGAAAAAAGAAAATTTAGCTACAGATAAATTATCATTTGACTATTTTGGTGTGCCAACTACAGATAGTAGTGGGCGAGGTATTGCAGATATTCGTAAGCTATATGAGAAAGTCGATGATGATATATCATTCTTTGCAAAAAATAAGGATAAACAACAGGAATCTTATTCACACTTGATAGATGCAATGCTAGCTTTTTGTGTTGCTGCAGATGAGCATAAAAATGATGGTAGTATTGGTTTAGAAATCGATAACCAAAATGGACTATTCCCAACCCCTGATAAGTATGATGAAAATACTGGAGAAATTCTAAGCTGGCAAGATGATGATATATTTAGTCAAATAAAAGTAACTGATAGTGAGTTTAGTGAGAGTAAGTTGGCTAGAAGAAAGGCTACGGATGGGTTTAATACACATAGGCAGATGACTAGAGATGGTATATATGCTGAGAGCTATTTACCAATATTGATTCATAAAGAATTAGATGAAGTTAGAAAAGGCTTTACATGGAAAAATAGTGAAGAATTAAAGATTCATAAAGGTAAAAAATATGACACACAACAGTTAAACAATCTTTTATACTCTTTAAAGTTTATATCTAAACCTATTGTTTTAGATATGCAAATTAATTCATTAGATGAGTTAAGAGAAATTTTAAAAGTAAATAAGGCTCAGTCAACAGCAGAATACTACTGCTTAAATTTAAAAACTCAAAAATTACATGAGTACTACATTAGCAACTATAATACTGCTTTAGGCTATAAAAAATATAGTAATGAAATGAAGTTCTTGAGAGAACTTACATATCGCACAGAGAGAGTAAAAATTAAATCTCTTGATGATGTAAATACTATTCTTGGCAAAGATAGTAATTTTAAAGCGGGGAAAATAGATTTACCTTTTAAAAACGAGTGGCATAAGCTTCAGCGAGCATGGCAAAATACGGCTATTGAAGATGATTATGAATTTTTAAAAACTTATTTTGATGTTAGATCTAATACAAAGCAACATCAAAAAGTAAGAAAAGATTTTTCTTTACCAATAAAAAGTATTCAGGGTAATTATTTATTTAGGAGAAAAGCTTGGGATAACTCATATACTTATCAAATATTAAATAATTCAGACCCTAGAAAAGATGATGTTCAATCTTTCATACCTGTGTATGATATTTCTAGTAGACAACGCAAGAAAGGTATTATTGACGCTTTTGTATCTAAAAATGTATTTATGCTATCTGATGATGAGTTTGTTAAGTCTGATATACCTAATATTATGATCCTTAATAGAACAAATTGGTATACGATTGATATCACAGATGAGTTAAGACAACTTGGAGTTACAGACTTATGCTATAGAGTTGATGATAACAGTAGACCAAGTATTAAAATATCATATAGAGAGATATTACAAGATAATATTAGTCGATTGTGTAGTAATCCCCTTATTAAACCTAATGTACCAAAAGATCTTGCAGATCAGCTAAAGCTAAAATCCAATTGCAAAGATTATATATATAAGGGAGCTAGTTTTTCTAATACTTCAAATATAGCACTAAATACAGCGTTAGCTAGATATTATGAAACATCTAATAATTAGTGAATACGGAATATATTTAGGTTTAGAGGCAGGTAGATTAGTTGTTAAAAACAAAGAAGATAGAAAATATTTTCCATTAAATCGACTAGCTACAGTAGCTATTGCTAAAAGAGGTATTAGTTTCTCTAGTGATTTGATAGAGCAATTTTCTCTAAGAGGGATCAAGCTTTTCTTTTTGGATTTTAGAGGTGTTGCTCATTCTATGCTAGTTGGTGCAAATCAACATGCTGTAGTTCAAGCGCGTATTAATCAATATAGATATATAGAAACAAATGCTTTAGATATATCTATCAGACTAATTTCAGCTAAAATTAAAAATCAACGAGCAACACTTAGTTACTTTAATAAGCATCATAAATCTGCAAATCTACTAAAGGCTATAGAGGAGCTTAAACGAAGTACTCAGATTATCAAAAATGCTAAAACTCTAAATGATGTTTTAGGTTACGAGGGGTATGCTGCAAATATTTACTTCTCTGCTCTAGCACAGGATAAATTCTTATCAGAAAGCTTTGCAAATCGAGAAGGAAGAGGCTCTCAAGAGATAGCAAATAGCATGCTAAATTTTGGTTATGCGATATTATCTAGCTATATTCTAAATGCTATTACAAATGCAGGGCTTGAACCATATTTAGGATTCTTACATCAGAAAAGACCAGGTAAGATGTCTTTAGTATTAGATCTCATGGAAGAATATCGTGCTTGGGTTGTAGATAGAGTTGTTATTAAACTACGAGAGCAATACAAGAATAAAAAACATATGGATACCAAATTGAAGTCTGCTCTTATATCACAAATACAGGCTACTATTGCTAAAAAGTATATCTATAAAGGTAAGAAGTTGAGACTAGAACATATAATCCAAAGACAAGTTTATAGGCTATCAGGAGAGTTTGCAGGCGAGCATAATTATAAACCATATGTTTTTAAGTGGTAGAATATATGTGCATTAAGTCGGTCAAAATTAACAATATGTATATGCTTAGTAATGAATTAACAAATAAGGTGACCGAGTTTGTCGAGGTACTGATAGGGAATATGAACTATGAAAAAAGGATATGTTTATATTTTAAAATGCAGAGATGGTACATTTTATACAGGAAGTACAAATAATATAGATGCTAGAGTATATCAACATAATATTGGTAAAGGGTCTAATTACACCAAGAAAAGGTTGCCAGTTACTTTAGTTTACTTAGAAGAGTTTGAAAGGGTTGATGAAGCATTTTATAGGGAAAAACAAATACAGGGGTGGAGTCATAAAAAGAAACAAGCTCTTATTGATAGTGACTTTGATAGATTAATATCCTTGTGTAAGGGTAATGTCTTCGACAAGATTTAGTCATCTTTATAAGTTCATTGAGCTGGTCGAAATGAACTTATAACAGAGATATTTAACTGTAAAGGTTGATGACTTCGACAGGCTCAGTCATCTTAAGATATAACTATGCAACTAAGAAAAGAATATTTAATAGCCTACGATATAGAAGATAATAAAATTAGAACCACTATATATAAACAACTCCTAGCATATGGTCTAAAAGCTGTACAAAAATCAGTATTTTGGGGTTGTGTAAGTATTGCAGAATTAAATGCTATCAAAAGATTATTTGATAATTCTTTAGATACTTTTGATAAAGTATTTATAGCAAGAGTGAATATGCAAGAGCAAAAGCTAGATTATAGTTTTGGCTATGATGAAAAAGTTTTTAAAGATTGGGACGAATATGGACATATTTGATACTGATTTATCTATACCTATTAATATAATTCGTGAGTGGTGTTTTTGTCCGAGAGTTGTTTATTATAGAGAGCTTTTGAATATAAAAACGCATAAGCCTTTATGGGTAGCACAAGGTGAAGACTTTCACAAAAAAGTTGAACATCTAGAAAAAAGGCGAAGTTTTAAAAGGTATGGTTTAGATAGTGCTACTAGGCATTTTAATGTTAGTTTGAAAAGTAGTAAATATCATATACACGGAGTAGTTGACTGGATTTTAGAAACAGATGAGTTTATATATATCGTTGAATACAAAACTAATCCAAACCCTAATAGCTTGGGACATAAATTACAAATAGTGGCTTATGCTTTACTAGCTCAAGAATCATACCAAAAGACTTGTAGAGTAGCATTTTTAACGTCTAGTAAAAAATCTTATGAAATACAAATAACTGACTATTTAATACAAAAATTACAAGAAATAATTAAAAATATATCTGATACTTTAGATAGTGGTAACAAACCTGACTCTTCAGCCTCTGATCATCAGTGTATACAGTGTCAATACCTTAACTTTTGTAATGACCGCTAGAGATATAAGTCAATTGTACTAGTCGATATGCCCGATGCTGTAAAGTATGATGACTTCGACAGGCTCAGCGATCTTGTTAAAGTTTATTGAACTCAATCGAAATGAATAGAGTTATCCGCAATACCCAACTTGATTGGGTATCTCAAATCGATATTTACACAAACAAAAAAAGCCACTTATGCGGCAAATTTTTTGCTCTAAATTAATCAGACGTGTCTAACAGAGGTCCGTTCAAAATACTTTTAAATGATTACAGAGCATTAAATATTTGGTACATTTGATATTTTAGATACTTTTTCGCAAAATGTCTACTATTTTTGACAAGTAGAGTATTTTCGAAAAAATACCTTTAAGTAATTCTCTTAAAGCCTTATAAACACTAGGTTTGTTTTGGCTCCAACAGTAGTATACCAAATATTCTAGCTACTGAAACATACGCTCATTTGTTATTTTATTTGAATCAATATTACCAACAGTAGTATACCAAATATTCTAGCTACTGAAACTATAAGTAGTCTGTTATTCCAAAACCTCTAATAGCCAACAGTAGTATACCAAATATTCTAGCTACTGAAACTTAGCATCAGGGCTTAGATATGTACTTCCATCGTTCCAACAGTAGTATACCAAATATTCTAGCTACTGAAACAAAAATGAGTTAATGAGAGCCAAGATTATGGAACTACCAACAGTAGTATACCAAATATTCTAGCTACTGAAACATCCTATTTTAATAGATGGTGATAATAATGTTATTGCCAACAGTAGTATACCAAATATTCTAGCTACTGAAACAATCCATTGAATCACAAAATCTTTCAAATTCTTGTCCAACAGTAGTATACCAAATATTCTAGCTACTGAAACGAATCTGCTGACAAAACATTTCAGCTTATGCAAGCACCAACAGTAGTATACCAAATATTCTAGCTACTGAAACGTTTAAGTGGAATATTTGTATAAATAGGTGTACCCCAACAGTAGTATACCAAATATTCTAGCTACTGAAACATGGCGTATTTGTTTGACCAGTAACAGCTATTTGCACCAACAGTAGTATACCAAATATTCTAGCTACTGAAACCAGATGGTATATTTTCATTCGTTGTGCTTGTAGAAGCCAACAGTAGTATACCAAATATTCTAGCTACTGAAACAGAAAAACATCATCTTTGATGTTAAGACTTGTAGAGCCAACAGTAGTATACCAAATATTCTAGCTACTGAAACACATGGGTAATAATTCTACTTCTTGGTTTGATGCTTCCAACAGTAGTATACCAAATATTCTAGCTACTGAAACCCGCAATCTGGGGATTAACTCAGGCAGAGCTTGTCCAACAGTAGTATACCAAATATTCTAGCTACTGAAACAATTAGATGCCTTAGGTGCTAGTAACACTTTTAGGCCAACAGTAGTATACCAAATATTCTAGCTACTGAAACCAATGGTTACATTCATGATTCTCATGATTAGTGTTACCAACAGTAGTATACCAAATATTCTAGCTACTGAAACTCATATCAAACAATATACCGTTAGATAGTTAATACCCAACAGTAGTATACCAAATATTCTAGCTACTGAAACCGCCACTTATATTTATTAGCTAAATGATATAAACACCAACAGTAGTATACCAAATATTCTAGCTACTGAAACTAAAAGCTGGGTTATCTTTCTGACTTCTAATATAACCAACAGTAGTATACCAAATATTCTAGCTACTGAAACAAAAACGTAAAAGCCTGCGAGTAATCAAGATTATTAACCAACAGTAGTATACCAAATATTCTAGCTACTGAAACATAATGCCGTTTCTGCCTTTTGGGCTGACCAAGCTACCCAACAGTAGTATACCAAATATTCTAGCTACTGAAACATATTGCTTTCATGTAATTGTAGTTTTTGTTAGCGCCAACAGTAGTATACCAAATATTCTAGCTACTGAAACATATTTGCACAGAAGTTATTGATTACCTCAATCAACCAACAGTAGTATACCAAATATTCTAGCTACTGAAACTCTTGTGATTGGGCTGGAGTTGTTAAGCCGAGCGCCAACAGTAGTATACCAAATATTCTAGCTACTGAAACGTACAGGTGGCTCAACTGGTGGAGCTAGTACAGGTCCAACAGTAGTATACCAAATATTCTAGCTACTGAAACTTTATTGTCTTGCCATCTCGCAGGTATTACTAGGTATCCAACAGTAGTATACCAAATATTCTAGCTACTGAAACAAGCTGAAATTCAGGAAATGATGAATGAAGAGACTCCAACAGTAGTATACCAAATATTCTAGCTACTGAAACGTAAGAGTCGGCCATAGTATCAAAAGAATTGGAACCAACAGTAGTATACCAAATATTCTAGCTACTGAAACTCTGACCCTTGTAAGATCCGCTAACACCATCCTGAACCAACAGTAGTATACCAAATATTCTAGCTACTGAAACACGTATATTGTTCTACGACCTCACCGTTACAATTACCAACAGTAGTATACCAAATATTCTAGCTACTGAAACATATCACATATTGGATTATACGAAACTCCTAAACCCAACAGTAGTATACCAAATATTCTAGCTACTGAAACCAAATTGCGACCACGTGTATTATTTAAGTTTAAAACCAACAGTAGTATACCAAATATTCTAGCTACTGAAACTCCTCTAACTAAATGGCTACACTTAGTTTAAATTAACCAACAGTAGTATACCAAATATTCTAGCTACTGAAACTCACAATTAACTATTTTCATAACATCTTTAGCATACCCAACAGTAGTATACCAAATATTCTAGCTACTGAAACTAAGTTTCAATCAGTGCCAGGCAAAACTAAAAACCCAACAGTAGTATACCAAATATTCTAGCTACTGAAACTTGTCTATCTTTTAAATCAAGCCCTTTAGTAATTTACCAACAGTAGTATACCAAATAT
The DNA here is from genome assembly GCF_012224145.1 of Francisella sp. LA112445. Lineage (NCBI taxonomy): Bacteria > Pseudomonadati > Pseudomonadota > Gammaproteobacteria > Thiotrichales > Francisellaceae > Francisella > Francisella sp. LA112445. Next base: position 1,295,749 of record NZ_CP041030.1, on the reverse strand, counting down.
TCTAGCTACTGAAACTACTCACCATCATACGCCTTGTTGATATGAGTCTTCCAACAGTAGTATACCAAATATTCTAGCTACTGAAACATAAAACTTGCATTACTGTGATTTAACGAACTTAATTGCCAACAGTAGTATACCAAATATTCTAGCTACTGAAACTTTATGAGTCGATCAGTCCTGGTAAAGCTTTTAACTCCAACAGTAGTATACCAAATATTCTAGCTACTGAAACAATGTAACACTGGTGACCCGAATGCAGATCTTCCACCAACAGTAGTATACCAAATATTCTAGCTACTGAAACTACTATCTAATGATAATTACATGAATAAGTTGAGATCCAACAGTAGTATACCAAATATTCTAGCTACTGAAACATTTGATTATATGATGAATAGTTTTACAAGAGTGCCAGATTGGCAAGAAGTCAAAAAGAAGTTGGATTTAGTTAATAATTGCTAAGGCGTAACATCATCAACCACATCACCGACAATCTGAAATGGTAGTTTTAATATACAGCTATTTAAACTAATACAACAAACAGCTAATGCAACTACTAAAAATATTTTCTTTAATTTCATTTCTAATAAGATTAGTATTTAAAACTTGTTTATATAATACCTAAGAGGTTTAAGTATTTGTAGATTTTATTTTAGTAATACTCGTTTAAGAGTATATTTGCTATAATTAATATTAATAAATTTAGATTATCTATTTAGGCAAATACTGTGAAACACCAACTTAAATGGATGGCATGGGAAACAACTAGACGTTGTAATCTCAAGTGTGTCCATTGTCGTTCATCTTCAGAATGTGAGGTGCTAGGGCATCCAGATTTCTCTACCGAGGAAGGCTTTAGGATCATTGATAATATAGTCGAGTTTGCAAACCCTGTATTAGTCCTTTCTGGAGGCGAACCACTTTTAAGAGCAGATATCTTTGAGCTAGCAGAATATGGAGCTAGTAAAGGTTTACGTATGGCTTTAGCTACCAATGGTTCATTAGTTACAGATGAGATTTGTGAGAAAATCAAAAACTCAAGCATAAGCATAGTATCTCTAAGTATAGATGGAGCTACAGCTAAAACACATGATGATTTTCGTAGCCAAAAGGGGGCATTTGAAGCAACTGTAAATGCTGCAAAATTATTTAAAAAACATGGTATACCATTTTTGATAAACTCATCATTTACCAAACGTAATCAACATGAGATCAAAGATGTTTATAAGCTTGCAAAATCTCTTGAAGCTACAGCATGGTATCTTTTTATGATAGTACCAACAGGGCGTGGCGAAGAGCTTATGCAAGAGTTGATAGATGTTAATGATTATCAAGATATTCTAAATTGGCATTATGATATGGAGGCTGATGAGCAAGATATGCTTGTGCGTCCAACTTGTGCACCACATTATTATCGTATTCGTTTTGAGCGTAATAAAGAAGATAATGCAAAAGTTCGCTCACGCGCTCTTAGTTTTGGTACTGGTGGAGGTAAAGGTTGCATAGCTGGACAAAGTATATGTCTACTAGATGTTGATGGTAATGTCTATCCATGTAGTTATCTACCTGTTAGTGCGGGTAATGTTAAAGAAAAATCATTTGCAGATATTTGGCAAAATAGTGATGTAATGCAGGATATGCGTGATTTTAGTGCTTATGAAGGCAAATGTGGCTCATGTGAATTTATCAAAATCTGTGGTGGCTGTAGAGCTAGAGCCTATAATATCCATGGTAGTTATCTAGCAGAAGAGCCATTTTGTAATCATATGCCAATTAGGATGCAATAATAACTGAGAATAATTTTATTATAGATATTACTGTCTTTCTAAACCAACTACATCACTCATATTAACAATTTCAATAATTTTTTCTTTTGGGGTAGGCTTAATTATATGCTTGTTTGCTTCTAGAGGCACATCAGTAAAATTCATAGCCTTTAGATCATAACTGATATATCCTTCGTTAATACCTGCTGCATAAACTCCAATAGGGCTATTACCTTGATATGCTGCAATATCTTTATATGAGACTATTAGGTTTTTTAGATCTTTAATAGTAGTCCATAAAGTCATAGAAACCTCATATGGTGGTACAGATACATTATTAATAATTGATGAAGCATGGAAACAAGCTTCTCTATTTGATTGAGGCTCAGGAACTAGTTGTGAGAGAATATAAGCTCTTACAAATCTAGATACACCACTGAAGTCTCCAGGCATACCTATCAATTGAGCAACCTCAGGACGAGAGCTTGAAATAGTATCTTTATAGTTTATTGTTTTATCAGAAAATTGACTATTGCTATCCTCAAATGGTTCTAATAAAGATTTATATTCTTTGATATTCTCTAAATGCCAATCATAAGTAGGTGCGTTAGTTAAAATGTTACCTTTGTTTTCGTATACTTTAACTTCACCATCAACAAACTCTACAACTGTAGTATTACCTTTTGAGTCCCTTAAACTAAAGTGTATAGGGATATTTTTCACAAAAGTTCCAGGCTTGAGTTCTAATGCCCCACCAACTAACTGGTGTTCAGCTATAAGTTTTAAAGCCTCTGGAACATCTTTTGCCATAGATAGCAAAAAATTACCTATATAATAGACAGATAAAACCTTTCTTTTATCTTCTGGGTTAAAAGTAGGATGCTTTGTAACATCTAAATATAAGAAACTAAATGATAAGCCTTGGGTATTTAATCCATCTGTAAGACATTTATCAAAGGCTAATCTACCAAAAAAACCGTAGCGAGTCTTCCAACTAGTTAACTGAGAATCAGGTATTTTATCAGCATCAATAACTATGTCCATAGTATTATCAATACCTACATAACTTATACAATTTTGAAAAGCTATGTTCATTGGGAAATCCATAGATCTAGCTTCTATTTTATACTCATTTTTATTTATAAAAACATTTGTACACACGGCTATCTCCTTTCTTATCTCATTACTAATGCTATACTTATACTATCAATATTACATTATTTTGGAGTGTATAAGAATGACGCAATATTTTAATAAAATAATTTTATACCGCATGGTAACACCTGAGAAAACTTGTCCGTATGGTCTAAAAGCAAAAGCTCTTTTTGAAGAAAAGGGTTGGCAGTTTGAAGATCATATTCTAAAAACTAGAGCAGAAACAGATACTTTTAAACAAAAGTATAACCTAGAAACCACGCCCTTGATCTTTATTGATGGTAAGCAAATAGGTGGTTATAGTGACCTAGTTGAGTTTTTAGGTGAGAAATGAAAGATCAATTAAAGTATTTTGTCTATGAAACAAAAGTTTTACCAGAGCATATAGATCCTAATAATCATCTAAACAATATTGTATATCTACAATGGATGCAAGATATTGCAATTGCCCATGTGAAGGCTAATGGAGTATTTGATATTACAGAGACTAATGGTCTAACATGGTTTGCTAAAAAGCATACTATAGAATATTTAGCTCAAGGGTTCTTAGGTGATGATATTATAGTTGTCACATGGGTGGAGAGTATCACAAAGATCTCAACATTTAGGAAATATCATATTTATAGAAAGTCAGATAAAGCTTTGTTATGTAAAGCTGATACTCTTTGGGTTATGGTAAATGCTCAAAAAGGTAGGCCTGCAAAAATTCCTACAGAGCTAGTTGAAATCTTTGATAAATATAATGGTTTTGAGACTGACGATATCAAAAATCTTTTTTAAATTTTTTCTTAAAATAGAGAATTCGATATAGATTATTGTTACTATAGTCATATAAGCGCGCTGATATATTTAATTGAGTAGAGTTTAGTTTTGTTAAATTTTTCAGAAAAAGAATTAAAGTATTTATTAGAAAACACCCCTGATGGAATTCATATTTTAGATCAAAAGGGTAATCTTATATTTTATAGTGAATCTTTTATGAATAACCTTGGTTATAGTCATGATGAGATGTTAGGTCTAAATGTGGCTGACTGGGATCCTTTTGCTCTTCATGCTCAGCTTAGTTATATAATCAGAGAATTGATCGATAAACCAGAAATATTTATTTCAAAACATTTGAAAAAAGATGGCTCATTAATAGATGTTGAGATAAATGCTAAAGGTGTTGTTATCGATAATAAAAGATATCTTTTTGCATCTCAAAGAACTATTCATACAAGAAATACAACACAAGTAGATTTAGCCAATAAGCTATTAGTTAGGGAAAAAGCCAAATATAAAACCATTTTAGAGTTAGCTTCTGATGGAGTTTTTATTATGGATTTTGAGGGTAGACTTCTTGAATACAGTAAAAAGGCTCAAGAACTTTTAGGATACTCTGATAGTGAGATGGAAGATCTAAGTGTTTATGACTGGGATAAGAATATTACTCAAGAAGAGTACTCACAGATTATTTTAGCACTGATGAAAGGGCCTATTGAAATAGAGAGGATACATACTAGAAAAGACGGCTCTAAATATATAGCTTTCATAACAGCAAATATTATAAATATCAAAGATCAAGAGCTACTTTATGCTTCAGCTCGAGATATAACTGAACAAAAAGAGAACCAGAGAATAATTATCGAACAGAATGAGCAATTAGAAGCTATATTTCAAACTGCTTTAGGTGGAATTAGTCTATTGAGTTTAGAGGGTAAGTATGAGTTTGTTAATAATAAATATTGTGAGATGCTAGAATATTCTAGTAAAGAAATATTAGATAAAAGTACATTTGATTTTACAGATAAAGAATCTCTTGATGAATATAAGGCTATATTTGAAGAGGTAGCCCAAAAATCTATATATGAAGATTTTGAAAGAGTTTGTGTAACCAAATCAGGTAAGTTGAAAAGGTTAAGATCATCTATTGCTCTAATGCCAAATAATAGACAGCTTCTAATGACAACAGTTGATAATACAGATCTTTTTAATGCTATGAATATTATCACAAAACAGACATATACAGATGATTTAACAAAGCTAGATAATAAAAGGTCATACAATAATCATATTAAAGAAAATCTAAGGTTATATGATAAATATGAAATGCCATTTTCTATGATTATTTTTGATATAGATTTTTTTAAAAGAGTAAATGATAACTATGGGCACTTAGTAGGTGATAAAGTACTTAAAGAGCTTGGTAGTTTAGTTATATCTAATATTCGTGGAGTTGATACAGCGTTTAGGATAGGTGGAGAAGAGTTTGCATTAATTTTAAAAAATACTTCATTAAATAATGCAGTCATTGTAGCAGATAAACTTAGAAAAGTAGTTGAGCAAGAGCTCAAGACTATCAAAGATCAAACTATTACTATAAGTTTAGGTGTTACACAAGTTATAAATGGTGATACTACTGATAGTATTTATACAAGAGCTGATACTTGTCTGTATACTGCAAAAAGAAAAGGTAGAAATTGTGTTGTAGCATCTGGTTAGAACTTTATAGTTGATATTAGGGTTTCTCTATAGTGATAACACTATATTCCCTTATATAAATATATAATCTTATAAAGCTTAATTGAGTCTAAATAATAGTTTACATTTAACTACAAAAAATATAACTTTAAGTTATAGTATTCTTATGTTTGAAGAAGTTTGTATGAGCTTAAATATTGCGATACTTGAAAACTCAAACTCAGAATTAAGAGAAAAACTAAATGAGTTTACTCTTAGAGAGTTTTCAAAATCAGATGATGTTTCTAGAGATTTTGAAGAGATTAATGCATTTGTAATTGACTATGATAATAAATCTACTAATTTGAGTACTTTTGATATTATTGAGATTGTAAAAAAAATTAGGTCAAGTGCATATAGCTATCTTACACCAGTGTTTTGTAATAGTGATGAGCTTACAAACTATACAGTAGAAAAATTTACAGATGCAAAAGGGTTGATTGAATCTGTTGAAACTATCAACCAAGAAATAGCCAATATAGAAAAAGTTATTAAAAATATTAATAATGTAGCAAATGATTGGCAAGCACGATTTTTAGTATATCTATGTACGCGAAAATCAGCTAGAGATCTGACTCCATACAAAAACGCTTCAAAAGAAACATGCTATAGTTATCCAGTTTTAGATGTGTTTGTTCAGGATGATGATTTTGATTATAATGAGTGGATAAATGAGCTTAAAAACTTAGGTATTATTAAATACAAAAAGTTAAAAAAATCATTTCTATATTGTTCTAATTGTTCATCATCTCACTTACTATTCTCCAAAAGATGTCCAGAATGTCAGAGTGAAGATATAATCGTTGGTGCTGATACTAAATATCCGGATAGTTACACGTGTAGAATGTGTGAAAGTATATTTGTGAAACCAGATTTTGTTTCTGAATGTACAGAGTGTGGCACAATAGTATCTGTAGAGCAAATGCGTAAGCAGAATATTATTGAATATACACTTACTAGTAATGCTGAACATCATATCAAAATGAACTTGCTAAATTACTCAGTACCCGTATATGATGAAATAAATTATATTATCCCAGAGTTCTTTTATAGTTTTGTTGATTGGGCATATACTATGCAAAATAGAGATCCTTCATATGAATTCTCACTGATACATATTAATATATTTGACTATATAGGAGCTAATGATATTGAAGCTATATCTAAGGCTCTAAGAAATATATTACGAAAAACAGATATGCTGACTAGAATGTCTCAGCATGATATATGGCTATGGCTACCAGGAACATCTCTTGAGGGTGCTGAAGTAGTTGTGAAGATGATTAAAGATGCTCATTTATCAGAAAGGGATAAAATTGAAGATCTAATTGATATAGCAGTTTTTCATTCTAAATCTCTAGAGGATTTCTCTACAGCAGAAAAATTCTTGCAAGGATTATCAGTAAAAGAATAACTATAAGTCATAGTTGAAAAAAATTTAACCTATGTTTAGTAAAAAATATATTGTTTGTTTTATATCTCAAAATTATAATCAAAATAGTTACACTTAAAATCTATCTCAGATAATTTTAAAATTTTCTACAAATATTCTTTTTATAATGTATATGCAAATATACAGGTAGGCTAAATTCTAAATAAGTAGAGCTTAGCTGTAGTGATTTAACCAACATAGAGAGGGTTGTTATGAGTAAATCAATAGTCACAGAGGGAAAGGCAAATATAATAAGCATAGACCTAAAGAAATCAATGAGCAATCTTAAATATAAGCTGGCTACTTTTAAACTTGATAATAGGATTCTTAAAGACTTCTCTGATAAGCTTCTAAAAAAACCAAAGCCACATTTTGATGTTGATGATTTTAAGGACTATTTATCAATTAATGGTATATTATTTGATGATTTATCTAGTGAAGATGTGACTAAATTGATTATTAGCTATCAACAAGAAAATGCTAAAAGCTAATAGTTTGTTCTAGACAGAGAAATTATTTTTTATTTTTTACTACCTCAACAGGACCATGGTCATCACAGTGATCGCCATGTGGATGGTGTAGTCTACCATCTACAATATAATCGACATGATCTCCATGAGGTACAGCTTCATGTCCACAGTCAGGTCCATGAACATGATCACAACATTCATCTTTGATAGGTTTACAACCATCAGGATTTTTTTCTGAAACTTCTAGAGTATGCTCATCATAGTGACCTTCATGCTTGTGATGTAAGTGTCCATCATGCAAATAATCATAATGATCACCATGCTTTATCTTTGTATGGCCGCAGCCATCTTTATGCTCATGATCATGATTTTTATGTGTTTTACATTTGCTCATGATATATCTCCTTTTGTTTATTAAATCATATCTTTACATGTTTATTTTAACAGTTTTTGCCTTAAACCTTCAAATAAATAGATAGTCGCCGCTTGGGCAACATTTAGAGATTCAATATCGCTAAGAGTAGGGATCATAGTTTTTTCACCAACTGAAAAGTCTTGGATACCATTAGCTTCTTCACCTAAAACTAATACACTATCTGTTAACTTAAAGTTTTTATCATAGCAAGATATACCTTCATGAGGAGTAGTTAGCCAAATTTGATGATTCTTAAGCTTTGAAATATTTTTTAGCTCTTTAAGATCATCAATATAATCGAATCTTAAACTAAACTGTGCACCCATACCTGCACGTATTGCTTTAGGATTAAATGGATCCACAGAGCCATTGACAAGAACTATTTCTGTTAGGCCAACAGCTATTGCTGTACGGAGTATTGTACCAATATTTCCAGGATCTTGGATCCTATCTAATACTAGTATAAAATCATCATCAAATTTAAGCTCATTAAAACTTTTTTTATAAGCTAATATTAAAATCCCTTGTGAATTTTGAGTTTGTGAGAGCTCATTAATATCTTTTTCAGAAACCGTGTATTTTTTGTCTATAGGATATAAGTCACTATCTGACTTTTCGGTTACTATTATTGTATGTATATCTGAAGCTGGAAGTCTTTGAATAGCTTCTTGACAGCATCTTAGCCCCTCTATCACATAATAAGGAGATTTTTTTCTACCTTGAGATGTCTGGAGTTTTTTTATTTCTTTATGTAACTTTTGTGTAAGATTTCTCATTAAAATCACTTAATATAAACTATTGTCTATATTCTATGTTTTTTATAATGATCTTTAAATAAGAAAAATATCTATTTTTGATATACGGAAAAAGACATGTTATGTTAAATAGTTACTAGTAATCAGAAAAGTAATATTTTATGCAAAGAGAAAAAGGGGCGTATGCTCCAGTATTTTATCCAGCAATTATTTTAGCTTCCATACTAGCTCTGTTAGGTATTATCTTTCCGAAAGATTTTGCGAACTATATGTCTATTGTTCAAAACTTAATTTTAGAAAAATTTGGCTGGGCATATATCTTAGCGATGAGTGTTTTTGTTTGTCTATGCTTAATCTTAATGCTCAGTAGATTTGGAGATATTAAGCTTGGTCAAGAACATGACTTACCTGAGTATAGCAATATATCTTGGTTTGCGATGCTTTTTGCAGCAGGTATGGGTATTGGTTTGATGTTTTATGGTGTTGCAGAACCTCTAAAACATTTTTTATCACCACCGAATATTTCTAATGATAAATTAGAAGTAGTCAAGCAGGCGATGAATACTACATTTTTTCATTGGGGTATAGAAGCATGGTCTGTATATGTGATAGTTGGTCTATCTTTGGCATATTTTGCCTACAGACATGATTTGCCACTACTACCTCGATCAGTACTTTATCCTATATTAGGTGATAAAATATATGGTACTTTAGGGCATGCTATAGATGTATTTGCAATCTTAGGAACATTGTTTGGAGTTGCTACTTCACTTGGTTTTGGTGCTATGCAAGTAAGCTCAGGGATTAGATTTTTAACAGGTTTTCCTGATACTATAAATATGCAAGTGATATATATTATATTTATTGTTGCTCTAGCAACCTTATCTGTAGCATTAGGACTAGATAAAGGTATTAAATTTCTAAGTAACTTTAATATAGTGCTAGCAGTTTTGCTATTAGCTTTTATATTATTACTTGGTAATACAACAGGGCTAATACAAGATTATGTTCAAAATATAGGATACTATCTAAGTACTTTAGTAAATCAAACTTTTAATCTTTATGCCTATAATAAAGAGAGTCAAGAGTGGTTAAGAAGTTGGACTTTATTTTATTGGGGATGGTGGATAGCATGGTCTCCTTTTGTGGGAATGTTTATAGCAAAAGTTTCTAAAGGAAGGACTATTCGACAGTTTACTATAGGCGTTTTATTTATTCCTACAGGATTTACATTTTTATGGATGACTGTTTTTGGTAATTCAGCTATTAGTCTAGTTATGAATTCTAATGCTCAAAATCTTATAAATGCTGCTAGCACTAATATTCCAGTTGCTCTTTTTGAGTTTTTTCAATACTTTCCTTTTTCTACAGTGCTTTCAATTATAGCTGTATTTTTGATAGTTACATTCTTTGTGACATCTGCAGATAGTGGCGCGTTAGTCATAGATATATTAGCAACTGGAAACGCAAAAAAATCAATAACTATGCATCGTATTGCCTGGTCAGTATTATGTGGACTTTTGGCTATTTCACTTATTTATGCTGGAGGGTTACAGGCTCTACAATCAGCTACGATAATTAGTGCGTTCCCTTTATTATTTATTCTATTTCTAATGTGTATTTCATTAGTTAAATCTTTACGATTAGACTATCTTAGGGTCAAAAGTATCGAAACACATTCAACTGTTGTACAGTATGTAAAAGCAAATACATCTTGGCAAAAAAGACTAGAAGCTATAGCATATAAACCATCAAAAGATCAAGCTATTAGTTTTTTACAAAAAGATGTTACAAATGCTATTATAGAAGTTGCTGATGAAATGGAAAAAAATGGTATAGACACTGAGATTTTAAGAGATCATGATCATGTACAGCTAACAATTTCTATAGAGGATAGTGAAGATTTTGTTTATAGTGTTATGCTAAGAACTTATCAATCTAAAGTAGGAACATATAATAGAGTAGAGGTCCTATTAAGCCATGGTGGACAATATTATGACATTATGGGATATTCAAAGGATCAAGTAATTGCCGATATTGTTAATCAGTATGACAAGCATTTACATTATTTACATCTGACTGTGGCAGATAAGGATATTGTTAATTAATAGCTGCATAACTAAGGTTTAGTATCCAAGCAAAGCTTATCCAGACAAGATAAGGCATAAGTAAATATCCAGCCGTTTTACTAATATTGCTAAATATTTTTATATTCCAAGCTAGAAAAATCCACAATATAGTCATTTCTAGTAATGCTAAATCTAGCTGATGCCAGCAGAAAAAGACAAAACTCCATAAGAAGTTAAGTCCTAACTGGATAGCATAAACAATAAAAACCTTTTCTTTGAGTTGTCCTTTCAAAAATACTAACCATCCTGAGATAGCGATCATAATATATAAAATGCTCCATACTGGCGCAAATACCCAATTAGGTGGAGCAAAAGAAGGACTATTTAGATGAACAAACCAGGTTGGTATATTATGAGCTGTTAGGGCCCCAACTAGCATGCCAACTCCTAGAATTACAATTATAAATATAGCCAATGATATGTAATCTTTTAGCTTTATATTATTGTTCATTTTTTACTCCTATATTTGCTACAAAATATCTACTAATATCATCTAAATATTGTAGATTAGAATATACTTTTTCAAAAGTTTATATAATAATTATTAACAATATTTAATACATAGAGGTGTTAGAGTGTTTAAGACAAAAAGTTTAACTCCAAAAGAGTACGCAATTATAATAAATAAAGATACAGAGCAACCATTTACAGGTAGATATAATGATTTAGATCAAAAGGGTGTATACATCTGCAGAAATTGTGCCACTCCTTTATTTAAAGCTGATAGTAAGTTTATATCAACTTGTGGTTGGCCTAGTTATGATATTCATATAGATAATAATGTCAAAGAGCTTCCTGATGCAGATGGTAGAAGGACAGAAATATTGTGTAATACTTGTGATGGACATTTAGGGCATATTTTCCATGGTGAAGGCTATACAAAGCTAAATACGCGTTATTGTGTAAATTCAGCTTCTGTTGATTTTATAGCGAGTGAAAATTTTGGTGAAACTGAAGAAATAATAGTTGCAGCAGGATGCTTTTGGGGTGTTGAGTACTATATGAAAAAACTTGATGGAGTTTTATTTGCTGAATCAGGTTATTGTGGTGGAGATCAACCGTATCCAAACTATAAACAAGTATGTAATGGTGATACAGGTTATCTAGAAGTTGTTAGGATAATTTTTGATAAGTCAAAACTTACTCTAGACTCTTTATTAAAATATTTCTTTGAAATTCATGATTTTGAGCAAGCTGATGGTCAAGGTCCAGATATCGGTGAGCAATATAAATCAGCAATATTCTATTATGATAATAAGCAAAAACAAATTGCAGAAAATATCAAGGACACTCTAATCCAAAAAGGATATAAAGTGGCTACAGAGGTTAGACAGATGAAGCCTTATTATGTAGCAGAAGATTATCATTTAGATTACTATATGAAGCAAGGGACATTGCCTTACTGTCATACACATAAAAAAATATTTTAATTAAGCCTTTACTGGAAATAATCTATTTTTAATCATCATAAAGATAAGTATAGATAAAATTATAAAGCCTAGTTGTTGTGCAGGAATGTCTACCATCAAATCTGATATTGATAAAAAGCTTAGAAGAAATCCTGCAACTCCTCCTGCAATAAATCTTGTAAGTCTAATAATAGCATTTCCAGCCCCAAAACCTTCTTTTAATATATCGATAGCTTTTGTTGATGTGATTAGGTTTATTAGAGAAATACTAGCTGTTGCAAGAGTATTTAAAATAATAAATAAGTAGATGTTTTCAAAAAACTCTGAAGCTAAAATATTTACAGTTATAATCACAACTGCAGATATATAACTAGCAAATATGAAATATCTTTGATTAGAAGAAGTTACTTTTCTTCTTATATAATAACTAGCGAATAAGATCCCAAGAATATTTAAGGCAAAAAGTATACAATACTGAGTATACCCAAGCTTAAAGTACTCTATGATTAAGTTTGATGATGAGCTAATAAAACTAAAAAATGCTCCAAAACAAAGTCCACCGACTAAACATGCTGCCATAAATGGAATATTTAGTAAGTGTTTAAAATAGACACTAAAGCTAGATAGTATATTTTTAGATCTATTATATGATATAAGTGTCTCAGGGATTATCAAGGTTATTAAAAGTAGTATAATTCCATAAATTGTTAGAAAGTGGAAAATATCTTGCCACCTTCCAGTTGTGAAAATAATTAAACTACCAACAATAGGAGCAACTATTGGAGCGATCATAAATATCATAGCCATTGTAGCCATCATTTTTATAAGTTTTTGCCCTCGGTAACAGTCTTTTAATATTGCTGATGCTGCAACAGCTGCAGGAGAATCTCCTAAACCTTGCAGAAATCTCATAAATACTAGTGTATTAAAATCATGGGTAAATGAGCATAGTATAGTACTTAAAACATATATGAGCATGCCAATGATAAGAATGTTTTTTCGGCCGAATCTATCTGATAGAGCTCCCCAGAAAACCATGCCGACACCAAAGCCAATAAGATAAGTTGAGATTGTAATAGATAGAATACTTACGTTTACTTGAAAGAAGTTGCTAATACTTCCAAATGCAGGAATATAAGTATCAATAGCAAAAGGAGGTAATGCAACAAAGATTACCACAAAGAAAACAAGGTATTTACTACCTTTTCTTAATTGAAACATTTTAGAAATTAAGATTATTAATGAGAGATCATATTATAACAAATAAATTTGCTTTATAGTTCTAATTTATGCTCTTAGAAAATTAAATATTAGATAGTTTTAGAATTATTTAGATTGCGCTGAAGTAGTAGCTTTAGGCGCTGCTATTGCAGGGGCTTTATCGCTAGCTTTAGCTTTGTTTACTGCTTGTTGGATATTAGCAGCGCTTGTATAACCACCTATTACAGTAGTGTTATCAGCATTAGCACCTTTAAGTGGAGCAACTACTAAGAAAGGAGTCCCTTGAATATTAAGGTCTTTAAAGCCCATTTCTAAAGTGGATTTTACATGAGCTGCTATCTTATCATCTTTAATAGCTTTCTTAACAGCATCAATCTTAGCACCAGCTTGTGTAGCTACTTTATTTACAGTTGAATCAGTTAGTTTACCTTCATCTTCACCTGTAGCAAATATACCATTATGATACTTAACATAAGCATCAGCACCATATAATTTGTATATAGCTGTTCCAACTTCTGCAGCATATTCTGATGCAGGAGCTCTTTGACCAAAGATAGGGAACTCACCAAAGACAACTTGAACATCTTTATTATCTTTCATGATTTTCTCAATCTCAGGAGCAACTTTTGAGCAGTACATACACTGATAGTCAAAGAATTCATATATCACAACATTAGGATTCTTAACATCTGATTTAGGTGTTAAGTCTGAGTTATACATAGTATCTTTAACTTTAAGGAAGCTAGCTACTCTTTTTTGGCTCATCTCCGTCATCATTGTTTGACGAAGTGAATCCATATTGTCTTTTATCTCTTGCTCAGAGATTTCGGGCTTCTTAGAGTTCATCGCATCTTCAAATCCAGCAACTACTCTATCTTTGTATATGCCATAGCTTTTTAGATTTGGATCTTGAGCAATACTAGAACCCATACCATAACCAATAGTATAGCTAGCGTTAGATTTAACATTATCACTAGTTGTATCAGTTGTCTTTTGAGTTGCAGCTACTGTAGAACCTGAGTTTGTGCTAGCACTAGTAGTTGAAGAACTATCATCACTACCACTATTAGAACAAGCAACTAAGCTAGTTGTAATAGCTGCTACAGCTAATGCTTTTAAAAGTTTTTTCTTAGTCATTTTTTACTCCTTTAGCTTCAGTCACTTACTTTGAGTTTTTTTGTGCAGCCATAGCTTGTTTTTGAAAATCCATCATGGCAGTTTGCATTTGTTCAGGAGTAAGTTTAGGTTTTTTAGCATTAATACCATCTTTTAGGCCATCAACAACTTGTTGGCTATCAGCAGTTACATTGTTTTGTTGCATTTGAGCTTGTAAAGTTTTACCCATAGTATATCCAACTGAGTAACTTATGTTAGATTTTGTATCTGTTGCTGCAAAACTAGAACTAATTAAAGCTCCAGCTACTAATGGAGCTACAAGTAGAGTCTTAGTTAATTTCATTATTCAAATTCTCCTTTGTTTTTATAAAAGTATTCTCTAGCAATTCTAACAAACAATACATAAATCACAATCATTTATGTTCTTTTTGAGCTAATCTTTGTTGTTTGTTTATCGCCCAGCTAATATGCTCTAATAATAGAGGGTTGTTTCTAAAATCATCTTTTTTAGCTATCAAAGCTTGAATATTTCTCTCATTATATGGTGAATTTCCTATTGCTATGGCTATATTTCTCATCCAAGCATCATAGCCTATCCTACGAATGGCAGATCCTTGAGTATATTTATCAAAATCATCTTTTGTCCATGCAAATAGCTCTAGTAAAGGTTTGTTCACTAAAAAATCTCTTTGTTGAAAATCTTTTTCAGTTGTTGTCGGCGCATCATCATTAAATGGGCAAACTAGTTGACAATCATCACAGCCATATATTCTAGTTCCTATTTTATCTCTAAGCTCTAATGGTATAGCATTTTTATTTTCAATTGTTAAATAGGATACACATTTTCGAGAATCAATCATTTTTCCTGGTTGTATAGCACCTGTAGGGCAAAGCTTGATACATGCTTGGCACTTTCCACATGAGTCAACGTGTTTAGCTTGGTTAGGAAGTTTAGATAGATCTAAATTGCTATATATAACACCAATAAAAAAGAATGATCCTTGAGTTTTGTTCATTAACATCGAGCTTTTACCTTGCCAACCAAGTCCAGCTTTTTCAGCTAGAGGTCTTTCTAATACAGGGGCACTATCTGTAAATACTCTAAATTGATGTCCACCGGTTAGATCATCAATATATTGCCCTAATCTTTGTAACTTCTTCTTCATTACTTTATGATAGTCTCGACCATGAGCATATATTGAAATATCAGCAATATCATCTGTTGTTCTTAGTTTTTTGACTTCAGATTTTATTGATACTGGTCGATTAAGATAGTTTAACGTAGCAACAATAACACTGTTTGTGCCAGGAACTAGTTCATCAGGGATATATCTTTTTGAACCATGCTTAACCATGTAATCAAGATCTGCATGGTATCCCTTTTCTATCCATTGATTATAGTATGGTATATATTCAGAAAGATCACAGTCAGCTCTTGAGATTGATGATAAGTTTAGCTCGTTAAGGGCGTAGTCTTTAACTTTCTGCCACTGTTGTAAAGAAAGCTTAAGCTTCATAATTAGCTGTCAGTACGTTTGATGTCCCAAAGTTTTTCTAATGCATATAGATTTCTAGTTTCTTCAAGCATTATATGAGCTACAATGTCTCCAGTATCCACTAAGATCCAGTCAGATTTATTATCACCTTCGATACCTAAGATAGAGACTTTGTTTTTCTTAAGTTCTTGTTCAAGATTTTTTGATAGAGCCTTAGCATGAGTAGTTGATGAAGCTGTACAAATTACAACTTTGTCCATCATATCTGTTAGATGTTCTACATCGATAGTTTGGATGTCTAATCCTTTTAGATCATCTAGTGCTTCTGTCACAATATGTAATCTTTGGTCTGTAGTCATATTATTTAAATTAGTTTTAAGTTCTATAATTTTGATCTAAGATTATAACACAAGTTATAATAAAATAATGGTATCATTATCTCAACTTAAGATTTTAGGAGTAATGACTATGAAGAAGAAAAGTTTATTTTTATTTTTATTACTAGTAATTTTGACAGCTATTGGAATAGTTTTGTTTTACAGGTTTGCTCAATGGTATGAACAACTACTTGGGTCGATTTTCTCTTATATTGTTATGATTAGTTTAGCTTTATTTATATTTACACCATTTAGATTCATTAAGGATAAAAGGGCAAGTATAAATATATTTAGCTATATTAAATATCTAGGCGTTACAGTATTAGTATTGGTGAAATTTGTTGCTAATGTCCTAAAAGAGATTGTTTTAACGTTTAGTTATATAGTTGCAAGAATCTTTACAAACAAAAGTTTTTCTCAGCCTAAAAAAGAATCTTCCGAAAAAATAGATCAAGAGTTACCGCAAGAATAAATGCAATATACATCTGAACAACAAAAAATTATCAATCATGATATCAATAAGCATGCGTTAGTCTCAGCTGTTGCTGGTAGTGGGAAAACTCAAACTCTTATTGCTAGAATTGAGTACTTAATATCTAAAGGAGTTGCGCCAAATAAAATACTGGTATTGATGTATAATAAATCAGCCCAACTTGACTTTGCCAATAGGCTTAAGAGAGTTCTTAGACCTGAAATATCTAGATTAATCAATGTTCGAACAATGCATTCGTTAGGTAATAGCTTTTTACAAGCTTTTGCAAAAGCAGGCTATCTTAAGATTGAAAAGATTCTTAAAGAGTATGAAGTAGACAGCATTATTCAAAAATTGTTAAAGCTATATCAAAAAGAGTTTAAAATAACCAAAGATATTGATAATGAAAGGGTAGAGAGTTTTAAAGAGTATATTTCACTACTTAAGTCTGACCTTACTTTGAGTAACCAAAGGATAAAAGAGCTAAGTGCAAAAGAGAAAAAACTCCTAGATAAGGTCTTTGTTGAGTTTAATAAAGAATGTGAAAAGCAAAAAGCAATTACATACGATGATATGATATATTTGCCAGCAAAGCTATTTGAAAAAGATAGCTCAAGTGTTGCTCGAGCAAATAACTTATATTCATATATAATTATTGATGAGTATCAAGATATAAATCAAGCACAACAATTTTTTCTAAAATGTTTAGTTGGTGATAATACCTATGTAATGGCTGTTGGAGATGTGGATCAAACTATCTATCAGTGGCTTGGTTCAACACCATACTATATGTTAGAAGGATTTAAAAAAGATTTTAAAAATGTAACACAATATCAATTATCTTATACATTTCGTTATGGGGATTTGGTCTCTCTTATGGCAAACAATATTATTACTAATAATAAGAAGCGCCATAATAATTTATGCATAACATATCCAAAGTTAGAAGATAAAACTACAGATATTAGTATCTTAGATAACAGTGATAAGGTTGTTTTAAAATTAAAGGCTTTGATTGATAGTGGTGTAAAAGCAGATCAGATTGCGATACTAGTCCGTAAGTATAATTCAACCACAGTTTTTGAGCTAAGTTGTTTGTATAATGATTTAGCTTATAATGTTGTTGCTGACAAAAATATTTTCAGTGAGAATCTTTTTAAAGCAATATATGGCTACTTGATGTTGTTTAATAAAGGTTATGGTTTTGAAAAACATACCGAAGAACAGCGTGTTGAGTTTATAAAGTCAATGCTAGATTATCCATCACTATATTTAAAAAAAGATATTAAGCAAAAATTAGCACAAGAAATAGCTAAAGATGTTTCCCAAGCTATGACTTTAATAGCAAATCTCACAGAAACAGTAGATAAGCCTTTTAAAGAAAAAAATATATTAGCAGTTTCAAGTAGTTGGAGAGCTATTTTCAACAATACTAGAATAAAAAAATCTGAGCGTGCGATAAACTTTATTTTAGAAAATTTAGACTTAGAAAAACAAATTTCTAAAGTATCAGGCGAGACTCATTCAAGTAAATCAAAGCTTCAGATCATAGATGGCATAGCTAGTTTTGCAAAGAGTAAAAAAAGTTCACTAGTTGAGTTTATTGAGCTATTGCATAATCTTTACCTTAAATCTAATCAGCAAGACAGTAATGATCCAGATCAAATTCAGATAATGTCAATGCATAGGGCTAAAGGTCTTGAATGGGATTATGTGGTTGTCCATGATGTTACTGAAGGTGGTTTTTTTGGTGATAAGAATACCAAGATTTCTGATGAAGTTATTGAGGAAGAAAGAAGGCTATTTTATGTTGCTATTACTCGGGTGAAAAAACATCTGTTTATAGTTTCAGCTGATGATATAAGTAGATTATCAGCATGGTATCAAATCAAAAAGAATTCCTATCCAAAAGACTTAAAGTGCAAAAATAGTCTAAGATTCCTTTATGAAGGGAACCTGGTAGAAAGTGAAAGTTACTTAGAAAACTTTAGTTCCCTAGAGAATACGGAAATAAAAAATAAGATTATAAAAAAATATCACCAAAAGGTTTCAAATATTTAATTAATTTGAAGGTTGTAGGTTCGCCTCGTAATCATTTGTCGGATCTTCTTGGGGAGGCGATTCAGTCTTTGGCTGTTTAGCATTTGGATCAAAAGGTTGCTCTGATATCTGTAAAGATGGTTTAGATATTAGTTTTCCATCTTTCATTTTACCTATCCAACTACCATCTTTAGCAGTCTCTGGTTGAAAATCTTTAATAATTTCAAGATATTTTTTCCAACATTCAGCTTGGTAAGTGACTTTTTGCCCATTGTCTATAACTTTTTTAGTCCATGTTTTACCATTATCTGTAGATATTTCATATGTCATTAGACAATAGCTTGATGGTTTAGGCATAGCTGCAAGCTCAGTCGCTTTTTTTGCTTCTTCTTGTTTTTTAAGCACTGATTTATGGTAAAAATAATATCCAGTTGAGGTAAATATCAATACTAGTGCAATTAAAGTCACTAAAATAACTACAACCTTATTTTTTTTATTTTTCTTCATCTTAAAATCTTAAAATAACGATATAAACAAGATTATATATGTAATTATAGTTAAATGCGATCAGTAGAGTTTATTTTATTTAGTAAAATAGTTTATAATATTGACTGTTTTATTTGTTTAAATTAAGAAATCTGTAGCAATATCTACTTGAAAGGTAAATCATGATTACTACTAAAGAGTTACGTAATAAATTTATAAATTATTTTAAGTCGAAAGACCATTCACATCAGCTAAGTTCTTCACTGATTCCATTTGGAGATGAAACATTACTTTTTACAAATGCTGGAATGGTTCAATTTAAAGATGTTTTTCTGGGAGCTGAGAAAAAAGATTTTTCCCGTGCTGTGACTGTACAAAAATGTTTAAGAGCAGGTGGTAAACACAACGATTTAGATAATGTTGGCTACACTGCAAGACATCATACATTTTTTGAGATGTTAGGCAATTTTAGCTTTGGAGATTATTTTAAGAAAGAAGCTATTGAGTTTGCTTGGGAGTTTTTGACTAAAGAAATTAAGCTTCCTGTTGATAGATTGTGGGTGACTATATACGCTACCGATGATGAGGCTTTTGATGTTTGGCATAATAATATTGGTTTACCGCAAGAGAGAATTATTCGCATAGATACAGCTGATAATTTTTGGTCAATGGGGGACACTGGTCCATGTGGTCCATGTACTGAGATTTTTTATGATCATGGTGAGGATGTATCTGGGGGGTTGCCAGGAACTCCTGATGAAGATGGTGATAGGTACATTGAGATATGGAATATTGTATTTATGCAATATAATCGTCATGCTGATGGTAGCACTACAGATTTGCCAAGACCTTCAGTAGATACAGGAATGGGGTTAGAGAGAATAGCTGCTGTTTTACAAGATGTGCATAGTAACTACGAGATAGATCTTTTCCAAGCTTTGATTAAAAAGGCTCAGCAAATTACAAATGCTACGGATAATAACTCAGCATCCTTAAAAGTGATTGCAGATCATATTCGTTCTTGTGCATTTTTAATCGCAGATGGTGTTTTACCATCTAATGAAGGTAGAGGATATGTTTTACGTAGAATTATCCGTCGCGCAATTCGTCACGGTAATAAACTAGGTGCAAATGAGGTATTTTTTTATAAGCTTGTTGAAGAGCTAATTAATCAAATGGGACAAGCATATCCTCAACTAGTTGAAAAAAGAGAGCTTATAGAAAAAACTTTAATAAAAGAAGAAGAGCTTTTCTTAAAAACTATTGAAAATGGTATAAAAATATTTGAAGCAGAGATAGAAAACTTAAAAGATAATACAATCTCTGGAGATGTCGCCTTCAAACTATATGATACTTATGGTTTTCCGCTAGATTTGACAGCAGATATGGCAAGAGAAAAAGGTTTGAAAGTTGATGAGACTACTTTTCAGAAGCTAATGCAAGAGCAAAAACAAAGATCAAAAGATGCAGGTAAATTTAATATTGACTATAACAATATGATTAGCTCTGAGGTTAAATCTGAATTTAAAGGATATTCAACCTTAATAGAGGATGCAAAGGTTCTTGAAATTTATCAAGCTGGAGATGCTGTAGATAGTTTAACAGAGCAAGTAGAAGCCGTTATTATTTTAGATAAGACTCCTTTTTATGCTGAATCTGGAGGTCAGGTTGGTGATAAGGGTATTCTTCAAGGAGTAGGTGTAGAGTTTATCGTTGAAGATGTACAAAAGTCAGGTAATGCTATCTTACATATAGGTAAATTATCGAAAGGGACTCTTCGAATAAATGATGAAGTAACTGCAAGAGTAAATGATCAAAAAAGATTAGCTATAGCTGCAAATCATAGTGCTACACATTTATTACATAAAGCCTTAAAGATTGTACTAGGAGATCATGCAGAGCAAAAGGGATCATTAGTTGATGAAAGAAAACTAAGATTTGACTTTACTCATGATAAGGCTATTTCTAGAGAGCAAATCCAACAGGTTGAAACTCTAGTAAATCAACAGATCAGAATAAACTACCCTGTTAATACGATAGAAACTTCTCAAGAAAAAGCCAAAAACATGGGTGCAGAGGCTCTTTTTGGTGAGAAATATGGTGATATTGTTAGAGTAATATCGATGGGTGATTTTTCAATAGAGTTTTGTGGTGGTACTCATGTAAGTCGTACAGGAGATATCGGTTTATTTAAGATAGTCTCAGAAGGAGGTATTGCTTCTGGTATTAGAAGAATTGAGGCTATAACTACACAACAGGCTATTGATTATACTTTTGAAATGGAGAATAAAGTTGTTACTATCAAAGAGTCTTTAAAGGCAAATGATAGTAATATCTTTGATAAATTAAAATCTTTATTAGAGCAAGTAAAAAGCCAAGAAAAACAGATTGCTAAATTAAAGAAAGATTTATTATCTGGATCAAGTAGTGATATCAAAGAACAAAAGTATGGTGATAAAACTGTAGTTGTTGCTAATATAGAAGGTGTAGATGTTAAGACCTTACGTGAAAAGATAGATGATTATAAATCTAAGAATGATAAGATAATCGTTGTTCTAAGCACGGTAAACTCTGACAAAGTTCAGTTTGTAATTGGTGTAAGTAAAACATTAACTTCACTAGTAAAAGCAGGCGATATTGCTAAAGAGTTGAGTTCTCACATAGATGGTAAAGGTGGAGGTCGTCCTGATATGGCTCAGGGTGGAGGTAATAACTCGGCAAATATAGATACTGCTTTGACTGAGGTTGAAAAATTTATTTGTAAAAGTATAAAAGAGTAATATTTTGAAGATAACACGTAGATATTTATCAATATTTTTAGGCATATCTTTTTGTAGTCTTGGCTATGCTAAAGGTATTGTGTCTGATTATACTACGACAATTAAACAGGCCGTAAAAAATTCACCACAATATAAATATATTGGTTATCAATTAGATTCACAGCAAATGAATCCTGCTATTCAGCTAGGCAAGTTATTACCAAGGATAGATCTTGGTGGGCAACTAACAGCAGGTAATATATTACAAGGTCAGAAAAGAGCTGATGGTGATAAAGGTACTGGAAGATTTAATACAATACAGGGGCTAGTGACATTAACTCAACCATTATATGATTATGGTGCTTATAAAGATTTACAGTCAGCAGAAGAAACTGCTCAATTTGCACAACAGGATTATAGAACAAATTATCAGCAGTTTTTATATGATGTTAGTTATGCTTATTTTAATTTAGCAAAAGCTATAAAGAATGTTCAGTATAACTCTTATAACTTAAAATCAAACAAACAAAGTTATAATGAGTTACAAAATAAATATGATTCAGGTGTTGCTGACATTGCTGATTATGAAACAGCAAAAGCTAACTATTATATAGCTCAAGCTGATTATGCAGCAGCAAAGAGAGAGCAAAAAGTAGCTAGGGCTCAATTACAAAAGTTCACAAACAATACTGACGATATAGTTTTATACAGTAATAAATTTAAAATAAAAAATCCATCGCCTAATACAGAAGAGGGATGGGAAGAGCTTGCAATGAGGAGTAACCCTTCGTATCTTGGTTCTATGCATACTAAAGAAAGTAAGTATTATGATTATCAGTCTGTGACGGGTACTTTTATGCCTAAGGTTAACTTTGAAGTTAAATACTCTCCTGGGTTTAACGCTGTAAGTTCATTAGGTAACCCTGTTTATGATGAGTTTTTACCAGCACAAGGTACAGTAAATGCTTTTTATTTTGGGCTTAATCTAACTTGGAATATATTTGCTGGGGGAACTAACTATGCTCAACTTAAAAAGGCTGCGTATGACTATCAATCTTCAGAGTTTGATATGATTCAAACAGGTAGGGTTGCTGAAAATGATGCGATGTATGCATTTAGGTTTGTACAGCTAAAAAGAAAAGAGGTTATGAACCTACGTAAAGGTGTTGTAGCAGCTAAAATAGCTTATGAGAAGTATAAGCAGAGATATGAGCAAGGTACAACAACGATTACACAGTATTTCATACTATTAAATGATTATTATAAAAGATTGATTCAGCTAAATAATGCTGAGTTTGATTATGTTATGGGATTCTTAAGTCTTTATAAGACTGCAGGTATATTAACACCAAGTACAGTACAAGACTTTAATAATTGGTTAATCTTAGATCAAGATGTGGAGTTATAAAAATGCATATATCAACAAAATTAACTTGTTTTACACAAGATAAGAGTGCAAATTCTTTACCTGTTTTTTTAGTTAAAAAAGAGAACTTTGCTAATTGGTTAAAGGAACAAAGTAGCTTTTTACAAAACTTTGTAAAGCAGTTTGATAATAATAAAACAGTTTTAGTGATTCCTAACTTAGAAGGTAATGTCGACAAAGTTATTTGTTTGGTTTCAAAATCTATGTTTAGTATGGCTGAACTTCCTGCACAGCTATCATCTGGACACTATCATATAGAATATTCAGATATTAAAGATTTAAGCTTATATTATATTGCATTTGCACTAGCAAGCTATAAATTTGAAAGATATAAGTCAAAGACATCTGAGACAGAGGTAAAACTGTTTTTACCTCAAGAGTATCAGCATATTCTGATAAGTACAGAGGCAAACTATATTGTCAGAGATATGATAACAACCCCAGCTGAGGATATGGGTCCAGCTGACATTTCGGCAGTTATAAAACAATTAGCTACTCAGTTTAATGCTAAATTCGGTGAGATAGTTGGTGAAGATCTTGCTAATCAAGGATACATGGGAATATATACCGTAGGTAAAGGAAGCCACCGTCCTCCTCGTCTAGTTAGATTGAATTGGGGGAATGAAGAGCATCCTAAGATATCAATTGTTGGAAAGGGTGTAGCTTTCGATACTGGTGGAGTAGATATTAAGCCTGCAGCAGGAATGCTTCTGATGCATAAAGATATGGGTGGATCTGCAAATGCTATAGGTCTGGCATATATGATAATGAAATATAACTTGCCAGTAAATTTAAGCTTAGTAATTCCAACAGTTGAAAATGCGATTGATGCTAAATCATATCGACCTAGCGATATAATTAAGATGAAAAATGGTACTACAGTACAAGTAACTAATACTGATGCAGAAGGTAGACTTATATTAGTAGAGCCTTTACATGAAGAAGCTCAAAAAAAGCCTGATTACTTGATAGATTTTTCAACTTTAACTGGAGCGGCTAGAGTCGCAGTTGGTACTGAGATTTCAGCATTTTTTTGTAATAATGATGAAGTTGCGAATGAAGTTTATAAATACGGGGAATCTATGCAGGATTATGTCTGGAGGCTACCGTTAGCAGATTGTTATAGAAAAAGCCTAAAAACTGAGTTTGCAGATATTTCTCATTGTGATTTATCGCCATTTGCAGGAGCAGTAAAAGCAGCTTTATTTATGGAGCATTTTGTTGGTGAAGATGATGATGCACCTAACTGGATACACTTTGATATGATGGCATGGAATCCTTCTAGTACGCCTGGAAAACCTAAAGGTGGTGAGATGATGGCTGCTAGGGCTATGTTTGAACTACTTAAAAATAAGTATAAGACTAACATCTAAGTAGCATTTGACTTATAAATTTTCTTTGTATTTATCTTAAAAAATAGTGATTATTTATTTACTTAAATATATTTCAAGCGGTATACTTTAATAATTATGACATAAATTTTATTAGAATATGCAACAGTCAGTATTAGAACAGCTCAAGAAAGTTACTATGGTAGTAGCTGATACAGGCGATTTTGAATTAATAAAAAAGTACAAACCAGTTGATGCAACTACAAATCCTAGTCTAATTTTGAAAGCTGTAAAAGATAAAAAATACTCTGATTTGGCTAAACAAACTATCCAAAGCGTTAAAGAAAAAAATCCAAATCTAAATACCAATGAACTAGTTAAAGAGATATTGATAGAAATATTGGTTACATTTGGTATTAAGATACTTGAAGTTATTGATGGTAAAGTATCAAGTGAAGTAGATGCTAGAGTATCTTTTAATGCAGCAGAGACTATTGATTATGCTAGAAAAATCATAGCTAAATATGAAGATAAAGGCATTAGCAAAGATCGAGTATTGATAAAAATAGCCGCTACTTGGGAAGGTATAAAAGCAGCCAAAATTTTACAAAAAGAAGGTATAAATTGTAATTTGACACTAATTTTTGATAAGGCTCAGGCTCAAGCATGTGCAGAGGCTGGGGTTTACTTGATATCTCCATTTGTAGGCAGAATTACTGACTGGCAAATAAAAGAAAATAATCTAGAAGGGTTCCCAGATATCAAAGATGATGATGGTGTTAATTCTGTTAAAACTATCTATAAGTTTTTTAAAACACATGGCTTTAAGACTATTGTTATGGGAGCAAGTTTTAGAAATGCTGAGC
Source organism: Francisella sp. LA112445 (assembly GCF_012224145.1). Classification (NCBI taxonomy): domain Bacteria; kingdom Pseudomonadati; phylum Pseudomonadota; class Gammaproteobacteria; order Thiotrichales; family Francisellaceae; genus Francisella; species Francisella sp. LA112445. The sequence goes on along the minus strand of NZ_CP041030.1, from coordinate 1,270,126 downwards.
AAGTTATAGCTTTAGCAGGTTGTGATGCTTTAACAATTTCCCCAGCGTTACTAGAAGAATTAGAGCAAAGAAAAGAGCCTCTTGAAACTGCATTAACTGATGACTTAGATGTTTCAACACAAGATCCAGAGCTTACAGAGTCAAAATTCCGTTGGTTGCTTAATGAAAGTGCTATGGCAACTTATAAGCTAGCTGAAGGTATTAGACAGTTTGCAAAAGATACGATCGAGCTAGAAAGTATTATTAAAGAAAACTTGTAATAAGGAATTTAGCATGAGAAAAATTTTATTATCATCAATATTGACATCAATTCTTGTTATACCAGCATTTAGTGCAAATCCAATAAACGATTCTAATAATGATGGTCAAATTGATGAAGCAGAACTAGCTCAGACTTCTAGTTTGAAAACAGATTCAAGAAATGATGATACTGAATCACAACGACATATTAACGTAGAGGTAGCAGAGAAGGAAGATCAAGATTTACAAACTCATGCAATGGGAATGCATAGAAAGTACCATAGCAACCATGCAAAAGTAGAAGATCATTCTTATTCAAAATTTGGTAAAGTTAATGATAGCGAAGCCCATCATATAAAAGCTGAAAAAGAAGACTCTGAAGATGACAATCCAAATTTAGCAAACCTTACAACTCCAGAGCAAAATATTAAAGATAATTTATCAGCAAGTGGTGAAGATGCTGCTTTAAGTAGACAAATGATGCTTGATGGTCCTCAAGGAGGTATTCAAAATAATCAACCTCCTGGAATCGGTGGGAATTAGCATTAACTTAGTTGTTAGTCTATCTAAAACATTCTTTGCATAGTTTCTTTAAATATACTAAAATCTACTAGTTAAAATATTCTACTATAGTCAGGTTTTGTTATGATTTTTCAATATGATAATTTTCAAATATTAGAGGTTAAAGGTGTAGATACTAAAAAGTTTCTACAAGGGTTGACTACTGCTGATTTAAATATTCTTTCTGATAAGAATAGTATTTTATTAACAGCTTTTGCAAATTTAAAAGGACGTATTATCTCGCTTTGCTTTGTTAAATATATTGCTGAGGATAGATTATTACTTTCAGTTGAAGAAGGAGTTGCTGAAGGTTTACTGGTATGGTTAAAGAAATATGGCATGTTCTCTAAAGTTACTTTTTCTATAAATGACAATTATTCATTATTTTTTACAAAAGATGGTTTTTTAAACCATGATATTTTAGAAAAAGATAGCCTAGTATCTAATAGTAGTTTTGAGCAAGTGCAGAGAGAAAATATTTTTAATAAACTAGCTGCTATCAATGCTCAAAATTTTGAGCAGTTTTTGCCTGCTGAATTAGAGTTAGATAATGTTGAGAATGTCGTTTGTTATACAAAAGGCTGTTATATGGGACAAGAAGTAATCGCTAGAATGCACTATAAGGCTAAACTTAAAAAAGAGCTTGCTATAGTAAAATCTCAATCTGATATTGTTGAAACTGATTTAAAAGATGAAAACAATAAACCTTTAGCAAATGTTGTAAATAAGGTGTTTATTGATAATGAATGTTATATGCTTGTGGTTTTTCATAAAGAAGCAACAGAACAAGAATATAAGCTAAATAATGATCAAACTATAATTAAATGCTAGACTATCTAAATCCACAGCAACAAGAAGCTGTTAGATATACAAGTACACCATTATTAGTATTAGCAGGTGCTGGTAGTGGTAAGACAAGTGTTATTATTGAGAAAATTTCCTATCTTATTGAAGAGTTATTATATCCTGCAAAAAGTATTTTGGCTGTTACATTTACAAATAAAGCAGCTAAGGAAATGCAAGAAAGAGTTAAATCCCGCTTAGATAAGGAGAAATCAAAAGGTCTTGTTATCTCAACATTTCACTCCCTTGGACTATCTATTTTAAAAAGACATTTTTCAGAGCTTGGATATAAGAAGAATTTTACACTTTTTGATAGCCATGATTCAGCGACATTAATATATGATATTGCGTATGATCAATATCAATTACCTAAACAAAATACAGGTTTTATTCAATCAAAAATATCATTTTGGAAATCTGCTTTATTAACACCAGATGAAGTTCAACCCAAAGATGATTTAGAAGAGCAAGCAGCTTTTGTCTATAAAGAGTATCAAAAATATTTAAGATCATATAACTCATTTGATTTTGATGATTTGATATTCCAGCCAATTCAGTTATTTAGAAATCATCATAATATCCAAAAATTATGGTCAGATAAGTTTAGATACATCTTAATTGATGAATACCAAGATACTAATGAGTCACAATATCAGCTTTTAAAGTATCTAACTCAGAATAAAAATAAATTTACAGTAGTTGGAGATGATGATCAGTCGATATATGCTTGGAGAGGTTCACGTCCGGAAAATTTACGTCATTTACAGGAAGATTTTCCAAATCTTAAAGTTATAAAATTAGAACAAAACTACCGTTCAACAGGTAGAATTTTAAATGTTGCCAATAAACTAATAGAGAATAACAGTCATATTTTTGAGAAGAAATTATGGTCTGCAAAGACATATGGTGAGCAGATAAAAATAATTAGTTTGATAAATGATGAAGATGAAGCTCAATTTATTGCAAGTGATATCTTTTTCGATAGAGTAAAAACTAACTCTAGAAATTCTGATTATGCAATTTTGATTAGAAGTAACTATCAAGCTTATCTTTTAGAAAGATATATGCAAATGCATAAGATTCCATATACTATAAGTGGTGGTAGTTCATTTTTCTCAAAAACTGAAATCAAAGATATTATCTCTTATCTAAGGTTAATAGTTAATCCTGATGATGATAGAGCATTTTTACGTGTAGTCAATACTCCTAAAAGAGAAGTTGGTAGCGCGACAATTCATAAGTTAGGTGAATATGCTAGTGAGCATCATTGTAGTTTTTTTCATACATTATATAATTTAGAGCATTTTGAAATACGTGAATTTACAAAAAAGAAATTGCTAAATTTTAAAACTTTAATACTTAGCACGCAACAAGAAATTGTTTCAAGTATCTCAGCAGTAGAACTTAAAAAAATATTACATACATTTATTGATAATATTTCTTATAGGCAGTGGCTAATTGACTCTAGCTCATCTGAGAAGCAAGCTGAATTTAGATATGCTAATGTAATGGAGGTTCTAAACTGGATAGTTAATCAATTAGATGACTCTTACAACGGACTTGAATCATTATCTTTGGTGTTGAATAAGATGCTTTTAATAGATATTCTAGATAGAGATAATGAGGATAAAAATGATAATCAAGTTCAGATAATCACTATGCATGCTTCAAAAGGACTTGAGTTTAGAAAGGTCTATATAATGGGTATGGAAGAGGGGATATTGCCTCACCAACAAAGTATAGAAGAAGAGTCTATAGAGGATGAACGTCGCCTTGCATATGTAGCTATTACAAGAGCTAAAGAAAACCTGACTATAACAATGACAAAACATCGTAAAAAGTTTGGAGAAAAACAAGTTTCAACGCCTAGTAGATTTATTGATGAATTACCAGAAACAGATTTATATTGGGTCGGTACAGAAAAAGAATGTGCAGAAACTCGTAAAGAAAATTCAAAACAAAGCCTTTCGGCTTTGAAAAATATGTTTGGTTAAAATAAGCCTAAGCTACGTATCTAGCTTTCTTTTGATACGATAATAACACCACGAGGCTTACCTGATGATGAATCTTTAGCTTGGATTGCTTTATATAAATCAGAAGTTTTGATCCAAGCTGGAGGATATTTGTATCTAGCTACATCCATAAGTAGCCACATATCTTTGTTAGGATTATACGCTGCTAATGGAGAGAAGTGACCTCCACCTTGAGCTCCCATGTCTGCACGATTATAGTTGATTATTATATATTTGCTGTCTTTCATGCTATTTAAAAGCTTATTTTTAAAATCTTTTTCATTTGAAAACTCATTAGCATGAATAACTATTGCATGAGCTTTTGCACCTATTGTTTCTTGTTTATTTATTATTTCTGCTGTTTGCTCGATAGTAAGACCTTTAGCATAAACAAAAGCAGGCATTATTTGATCTTCAATAAGGCTTTTATTATAAAAAATATTATTTTGATCAAATATTGAATACTGCATATGTGCTGGAGCTAAAGCTGGTTGTATGCCTAAAGCATTAAGAACCATAACATCAGAAGCTGGACCGCAAAAAGATACACCATTTTCTGTAGTAAAGTACTTCGCAAGTTGCCAATACTGTTGAGAATATTTTTCTGGAGCAGTCTTTAGTAGTTTTTGACCTTGAGGGCTAGAGAAGGAAACTACATTCTTTGGTAGAGTTAGTGGTTTCGCATATATATTTGTTGATAATAGCAGTATAAAAGCAAAGAAGAATATAATTGTCTTTTTCATTTTATTCTAAACTTATTTTAATTTAATGTATTAAATCATGTATAAAAATATATGTAAAGATAATAGTAAAATCCTATTTTATAGTTCTCATTATTAAATATTTAATAAAAACTTAATGGTATAGTTATAACTATGATAATATTCTTTAGTATTAAGTCAAAAAGGAAATTATTTTGATTTCAATAGGAAAATATAATAACTTAAAAGTTTTAGAAAAGAGATCACAAATCTTAATTTTAGATGCTTTAGAATTAGGTCAAGCAGTATTATCAATATCAGAGCTTGGATATACTCCAGAAGTTGGTGATAGCTTAGAAGTTTTTTTATACCATAACTCAAAATCAGAGCTTATTGCTACAACTAAAAGTGTTCCAACAGTAGGACAAATTGCTTATTTACAAGTAAAAAATCTTACAAAAATAGGTGCTTTTTTAGATTGGGGTCTAGAGAAAGATTTATTTGTACCATTAGCGGAGCAACATCGTCCTTTTGAAGCAGGTAAATCGTATCTTGTTTACTTGTATCTTGATAAAATTAATGGACGAATTACAGCATCTTCAAAAATTAACAAATTTATCAAAGATTATGCAGGCGATGATTTAAAGCCTAATCAAGAGGTGGATCTTATAATTGCTAATTCTACAAATATTGGTTATAAGGCGATTATAAATAATCTATATTGGGGAATAATTTATAGTTCAGAAGTCTTTAGAAGATTAAGCTTTGGACAATCTATAAAAGGTTATATTAAAAATATTCGTGATGATGGGCGTATAGATTTATCATTGCAGTTAGCGCATAAAGACCTAGATAAAAATGCTACTCTTGTCGAAAAATACCTTATAAACCATGAAGGTTCGGCACCATTTAATGATAAGTCTGATCCTGAGGATATAAAAAGAGAGTTTGGTATAAGTAAAGCAGCATTTAAGCGAGCTATAGGAACTCTTTTAAAACAAAAGAAAATCTTGATAAAAGATAATGGTATTTATTTAAATGGTTAGAATTTAATAAATTTTTATTTATCTTTTTTTGCTGTTTGACGAGCTTTTTCTTTTGCTTGTTGTTTTTTCAGCTTATTTATTTCAGCGAGTTTTTTAGCTTCATCACCAACATGAGAAAATCCTCTTTCTGCTGCTAGCTGTGATTGTCTCTCACGTTCTGCAAAGCGAGCTTTTTGCTTTTCTGTAGCTTTATCATAACAGTGGTGACAACTTATCCCTTTTTCATATTCAGGACGTTTTTTATCCTCTTCTGTAATCGGCATACGACAAGCAAAACACTGATCATAATGACCTTTTTCTAGATCATGATTTACAGCTACTCTTGAATCAAATACAAAACATTCACCTTGCCACATTGATTCTTCTTTTGGAACTTCTTCAAGATATTTAAGTATTCCACCTTGTAGATGATAAACTTCATCAAATCCTTTAGCTTTCATTAGAGCTGTAGATTTCTCGCATCTTATTCCACCTGTACAGAACATAGCTACTTTTTTATGTTTTTTAGGATCTAGATTTTCATCAACATATTTAGGAAATTCACGGAAATTTTGTGTGTGAGGGTTTACCGCGTTTTTAAATGTTCCTATTTCTATCTCATAATCATTACGTGTATCGATAAGAAGTGTTTCTGGATCTGAGATTAGTGCGTTCCAATCTTTTGGTTTTACGTACTGTCCACAAACTTTATTAGGATCTATTTCATCGATTCCTAAAGTAACTATTTCTTTTTTTAATTTAACCTTTGAGCGATAAAAAGGCATTTCTTCATGATATGACTCTTTATAATCAATATCTGCTAAACGTGAGTCAGACTTAAGGTGCTCCAATAGGCTATCAATAGCTTGGCGAGAACCAGCTACAGTACCATTGATTCCCTCATTTGCTAAAAGTAGTGTACCTTTAACGTTATTTTTTATCATTACATCTAGAAGAGGTTGGCGCATAGCCTCAAAATCATTTAAGGTAACAAATTTGTACATTGCACATACAACTATTTGTGACATAGAAATTCCCGAATTTTTTAATTAATATAAATAAAGATTTGCTATTATAACAAATATTATAATGTTTTTGTTAGACTGAATACACAAGGTTGAAATATGAGTGATAATCTCTATAGTATTTGGCTGGTGCCTAGAAAAGATTTTTTAATACCATTAGCGGATTGTATAAACCATAATTCTTTTATTTCTAAGCAACCTGCATTTATACCGCATATGACATTATTTACATCTGGAAAGAATATCTTAGATGATTTTGATAATTATGTCAGTCAGTTAAAGTATCAAAGTATTAAGCTTAGGGTAGAAAGTCTTATAAAAGATGAAGAATCTTATTATATGAATTATTATCTAAAACTTTCAAATACGAAAGAATTAGATGGGTTTTTTGATAATATTAAACAGCTTGATATAAGTAGCAACTATCAGCTCAAGCCACATATAAGTCTCTCCTATGGTGCTAATGATTTTAGTGATTTTGTAACGTATGATTTCTCTGAAGATATTATATTTGATGAGCTGGTTATAATGGAATATTCCCCTAAAGGTTCAACTAAAGCAGTTTTAGACTTTAAAATACTCAAATCCTACAATCTACAAACTCAAAAACTTATAAAATACTAAATTTTGTCTCTTTGCTGTTCTACTTTGTCTTAAGATGCATTATTATTTTGAGACTACATATTTAAATTGATAATTAGAATGTTTTTTAAAAATCTTACAGCATTTAAAATCTTAGATATTAATATGGATATCTTTGAAGAGTCTATAAATAAGTTAAATTTTGTTTCTTGTAGTAATTCTCAAAAATCTTCTCGAGGATTTGTAAACCCTTTTATTAAAGAAGATGATAATGTTTTATTTAAATTTAATCATCTTGCAGCGTTTTGCCTTCTTAGTGAGGAAAAAATACTTCCTGCTCAAGTTATAAACCAACAAGCACAAGAATATATAGAAGAGCTTGAGTTAACTCGATATGTTAGTAAAAAAGAGAAAACTCAAATTAAAGAAGATATGGAGCAACGTTTGTTGCCACAAGCTTTTAGTAAATTTAAAAAGATATTTGGCTATTTAGATTTGACTAATAATCATCTTGTTATTGATAGTGTTTCAGATAAGCAAATAACGGAAGTTTTAGATCTGTTGCAAAGGTGTGAAGCTAGGTTTGAGCCAGTAATAAAGGAAGAAACAGACATATTAACTGACTGGTTAGTAGAAAATACTCATCCTTTAGATGTAGAGATAGCAGAAAAATGCAAGTTAACTAGCGCAATAGGTGATAGCATTGCAAATATCTCATGCCAAGGAAGCTCAATGTTAAATGATAACATTAAATCTTTTATTGAGAGCGGCGGATATATTACTGAGTTAGCGATAGTTTGGCGTGAACAACTAGCAATGACAGCTAATACGAAGTTACAGTTTAAATCAATCAAATTCTTAGAAGGAATTAAGGATTTAAATAAAGAAGATAATCATGGTCATGAAGTTGATTTATTGTTAATGGCAGATATCTTCTCAGAGCTTTTAAATACTATGCAAGATTGGGTAGTAGAGGAAGAGCAAATATAAATATTAAGAGATAACTATATGATATTAAATGAAAACCAATTAAAAGCATACGAGTATGGTTTATCACATCATCCAAATTTAAATCAAAATTGTAAAATATTTTTAGAAAAGGATATTTTAAAGGTAGAGTTAGCTGAACATAATAGTAATGTTACAAGGTTATTCAAACATGATAATACTAAAGCAGGGTTAGTCGCATTGCTTAAAAGTGATGAGGTTAAAAGTCTACTTGGTTTTGATTTTTCGAATCTAATCGCTATTATGTGTATCAGATAATTTTAGAAAAATATGTTAAATTAGTTAATATTTAAAGTTTTAAGAGTCAAAAAATGCAATATATTTCAAAAGAGAAAATTAGAGTTAGCCAAGCATCAACTGGTCAAGATATATTTATAGAAAAAATTACAATAAAAGGTTCTGATCCTAAAGCTCCAAGTGTATATATGCAAGCAAGTATGCATGCATCAGAATTACAAGGAAATGCTGTAATGATCAAGCTTTTAGAACATTTTAAAAAGTATCAACCTAAAGGTGATATTTACCTAATCCCTCAATGTAATCCTATTGGCGCAGATAATTTTATAGGAGCAGGGCATCAAGGAAGATTTGATTCAGCAACAGGAGATAATTGGAATAGATACTATTTTAACCCTGAAATCGACTATAAAGCTTTTGTAACAGAGCATTTAGACTCATCAACAACAGAGTATAAAAAAGCCTTTGAAAAACTATTAGCAGAAGCTCTAGATAAAGAGCTTGAACAAGAATGGTTCTTATCTCGAGCAAAACGACTAAACTATACTGTTCAAAAAGAAGCTCAAAAGGCAGATTATGTTTTAGATTTACATACTGATACTGATGCAACTACATATATTTATACTCCTGCGTTTGCTAAAAAAACTGCTGAGATTTTTGGTTATAAGCATACACTTGTAATCCCTAATGAGTTTACAGGAGCATTAGATGAAGCTATTTTCGTTCCATGGTGGAAGCTTCAAGAAGAGTTTAAAGCACAAGGCAGACATGAGGATATTCTTAAAGAATGTTTTACCCTAGAGTTAGGATCTGAAGAGTATATTAACTTCGAGGATGCCACCATGCAGACACAAGGGGTATTAAACTATTTAAAATCTAAAAATGTTATTGATTCGCCTTTTGATATTGATAGATTGCACAAAGATATAATCCATCATGATATATCTAACTACAAATCTGTTCGAGCAGTCGAAGGAGGATTATATGAGTGGTTTGTTAAAGCTGGAGATTATTTTAAAGCAGGTGAGATTGTTGGACAATATATACAAACTTCAACAATGGAGGTTAAGCCCCTTAAGTTTCCTTTTGGTGGAACTATAATTAGTATTCATATTAAAGGAGCTGTTTGTCAAGGAACTCAACTTCTAAATCTGGCTATTCATTAATCAGGGTTATTAAGTCTCTATTACATTAGTTTTCACAAATCTTACTAAATATTCATTTTACTGCTAGAATATAAATGTTATTAGATTAATTTACTGTATTTTATAAAATGGCTAAGAAATATTTATCAGTTATCGTTATATTATTTTATTCAACTGCTTTTGCGAATGTCTATGAGACAGATAATAATGGTGTACCGACATTTTCAAATGTTGATACAAAAGGAGCTAAGCAAGTAAGTGTTGATAAGCCTCAAGTTGTTAATTCATATAATCAGATATCTAATGGGCCATCACTAAACGATTATAAGCAAAAAAGAGATAATCAAATTGTTTGGAAGAATCAAGGCTCTAGAGGTGAAGAAAGATCTAGCCAAGATATTAGGAATTTAGAAGGGTCATTAGAAAGCTTTGCAAGAGATTATGAAAGTCAAGATCAATCAAGAAGATAAAATGATATTTTAAGATTTGTTAATTAGAAGTTTTTATAGAAGTGAGAATTGAGATTCTTCTTTACTTTTATCATCTGATTTAGCACTACGTCTTTGCTGAACAGCGTGTGATAACATTTCAAGCATTTTGATAGTATCATCGAAGTCAACGCACTTGTCTGTAACACTTTGGCCATATGCTAAAGGTTTTTTGTTTATATCCTGGTTTCCAGCAACAAGGTTACTTTCAATCATTACACCAAAAACATCGTTGCCAGTTTTGATTTGCTCACAAATATCAGCTAGTACAGAAATTTGTTTTGTATGATCTTTTTGGCTGTTACCATGGCTACAGTCAATCATAATTTTTGTATCTAGATCAGCTTTTTTAAGCTTAGCAACACAGCTATCAACGTCTTCTTTACTAAAGTTTGGTCCAGAAGCACCACCACGTAAAATTACGTGGCCATTTTGATTACCTTTAGTTGCAAAGATAGCTGTTGAACCAGATTTTGTAGTACTTAAAAAATGATGAGGATATGTGGCAGACTTGATAGCATCTACAGCTACTTGTACGTCGCCATTAGTAGCATTTTTAAAACCTATTGAAGCTGAAAGACCAGAAGCTAACTCTCTGTGTACTTGGCTTTCAACAGTTCTAGCACCAATTGCACCCCATGTTATTAATTCTGCGAAGTATTGCGGAGTTATAACATCTAAGAACTCAGTTGCGCATGGTAATCCCATATTAGTAACGTCTGATAGCAGTGTACGAGCTAGCCTTAATCCTTTATTTATATTATATGAGTTATCAAGATCTGGATCGTTTACTAGACCTTTCCAACCAATAGTTGTACGTGGTTTTTCAAAGTATACTCTCATTATGATTAGAATATCTTTTTCAAACTTTTTAACCTGTTCTTTTAGTCTAGTAGCATATTCAATAGCAGCTTCAGTATCATGGATAGAACAAGGCCCTACAACAACAGCCACTCTATCATCTCTGCCGTGAATAATATCTGCTACTTCTTTACGAGATTTTTTTACAGTCTCAAAAGAAGTTTTTAGCAGAGGTATATCTTGAATTAGAACTTCCGCAGGAATCAATACCTTTTCCTTTTTAATATTTATGTTAGAAACTTTATCAAAGTTTTTATCACCTATCATTGACTTAGATATCCTTATATTTTTATGTATTCTTTACTTTCTTTTACCTAAAAGGCCAGACATATTACCCATACCTTGCATAGCTGACATACGTTTCATCATATTTGCCATACCACCTTTTTTACCAACAACACTTTTCATCATTTTTTTCATTTGAGTATGTTGTTGTAGTAATTTGTTTAGATCTTGAATAGTTGTACCAGAACCTTTGATGATTCTTTGTTTTCTACTATGTTTGATCAGTTCAGGTTTTTTACGCTCAAGAGGAGTCATTGAGTCAATCATAGCCTCAATTTTCTTAAACATATCATCTCCGACATTTCCAGGAACTGCAGCTGGCATATTAGGTAACTTAGACATGATAGAGCCTACGCCACCCATTTTCTTCATCTGAGTAATTTGTGACTTAAAGTCTTCTAGGTCAAAGCTTTTACCACTTTTTAGTTTTTTTGTAAGCTTCTGTGCAGATTTTTTCTCAGTTTTCTGCTCGATGTTCTCAATTAAACTAAGAACATCACCCATTCCTAAAATTTTAGAAGCAACTCTGTCTGGATGGAATGGTTCTAAGGCATCTGTTTTTTCACCGACACCTAAAAACTTAATCGGCTTACCTGTGATTTCTCTAATTGATAGGGCAGCACCACCTCTAGCATCACCATCAGTCTTAGTCAAAATCACACCAGTTAGTTCTAGAGCATCATTAAATGCTTTAGCTGTAACTGCGGCATCTTGACCAGTCATACTATCAACTGTAAAGAAAGTCTCGATTGGATTAGCAATTTTATGAATTTGCTTAATCTCACTCATCATATTTTCATCAATATGTAGTCTACCTGCAGTATCGATGATTAGCACATCAGCTAATTTAGTTTTTGCTGATTTGATTGCTTCGGTAACGATGTAGTCAGGTTTTTGACTTATATCTGACTCAAAAAAGTCAACTTCTAAGCTATTTGCTAAAGTCCTTAACTGGTCAATAGCAGCAGGTCGATAAACATCGGCACTAACAACCATAACCTTTTTCTTATGTTGTTCTTTTAAGTATTTAGCAAGTTTTGCTGTAGATGTAGTTTTACCAGCACCTTGTAAACCAGCCATTAATATAACAGCAGGAGGCTGTGTTTTAAGGTTTATTGGAACTGCTTCTTCACCAAGAGCATTTTCTAACTCTTTTTTTACAAAAGATATGAATGTTTGATCAGGAGTTAAACTCTTTTTAACTTCTTCACCTATAGCTTTTTCTTTTATATTAGCTATAAATTTTTTAACAACAGGTAATGCAACATCCGCCTCTAATAGTGATACTCTAATATCACGTAAGGCTGATTGAATATTTTCTTCTGTAAGAGATGTTTGTCCTTTTATTTTCTTAAAAGAGGACTGTAATTTATCTGATAAACTAGTAAACATATGTCTATAAGCTTTCCAACTCTTTGTGAGTAAATTATTACGATAAGCGAAATATTAACATTTTTAGCTGCAATATACTATCTAACAGATAATACTTATCAAGATTATTATGAATAAAACTAAGCAAATAAGTATATATGTATAATTTTTTTCTCTTAAGAAAAATACTAACTCTAAAAAAATTCTTAATAATGGTGAAATAATAATAAGTAATATGCCAATGTTTATAAGCTCAAGTGAAGAATTAGGACCTTGAAGAATTCTATATATAGCACCTGCGATTAAAGCTAATATAGCGATGCCTAAATTTAACTTCAATACTTTATAAATAGCTATATTTTTCAATTTATTTTCAACTTGTAAAAACGCGTACTATATGAAGTTATTATAACCATATTTTGGCGATATACTCCAGTTAAAATGTACTTTAACATCAGCTTGAGTAGAAACTTACATAAATGTTGTTTACTCAGTGAGATTCTGGTGATATAACTAATGTATAAGTTTAAAAGGAGATGCTTATGAAAGAAGTGATAATATTAGGTGCCGGTAGGGTTGGCTCTTTAACTAGTTGTTTACTAGTAGAGAGTGGCGATTATGTAGTTCATTTAATTGATAAAACTATTCCGAGTAATAAACCCGTCTTAGAAAAAAATGTAGAAAATCTCAAGTACGTTGAGTTAGATGCTACAGATTCAGTCGAGTTAGAGAAGTATATAAAGCTTCATAATATTAAAACTATAGTATCTTGTTTACCATTTTTCTTTAATAAAGGTGTTGCTCAATTAGCTGGTAAACTAGAGATAAATTACTTTGATTTAACAGAAGATGTTGAAGCAACTAACTATATTAAAAGTATTGCAAGTAATGCAAGAAATAATTTCTTTGCACCTCAATGTGGTCTAGCTCCAGGGTTTATTAGTATTGTATCTAATAATCTTATGAAAGAATTTGAATCTATTGATACTGTACGTATGCGTGTAGGAGCTTTACCTTTAAATGTTTCAAATACTTTGCAGTATGGCTTGACATGGTCTACTGAAGGATTAATAAATGAATATGCTAAACCTTGTGAAGGTGTTGTTGATGGTAAAAAAAGGACTTTAGCGCCATTAGCGGATGTTGAGGAAATAAAAATTGATGGACTTACCTATGAGGCATTTAATACCTCAGGAGGTATTGGCTCAATGATAGAAACTTATGCAGGTAAGGTTAAAAATATTAACTATAAGAGTATTCGTCATCCAGGTCATTGTGAAAAAATGAAATTTTTGATGCAAGATATGAAGTTAGGTGATGATTTAGATACAATGGTCAAGGTTATGGAAAATGCTATACCAAGGATCAACCAAGATATAGTTTTAATCTATGTATCTGTTGATGGTATTCGTAAAGGATTAAAAGCAGAACGACATTTTGCACAAAAATACCCTTCAAAGGTTATGTTCTCTAAGCATTTCTCTGCTTTACAGTTAACAACTGCTACAAGTTTATGTGTAAGTATAGATTTATTACTTAACTCTAAAGATAAGCATAATGGCTTTATAAATCAAGAATCTATATCTTTGAAAGATTTTTATAATAATCAGTTTGGTCAGTACTATAGAGATTCAGGACTTCTAATACAAGCAGACTAGTAAAATTCATAAAGGGTGGACAAATGAGTATTTTAAAAGAATTAAATTTAGGTTTAGAAAAATATATAAATAATAATGGCAATAACATTATAGAAACATATAGTCCAGCAGATGGTAAGCTTTTAGCCAAGGTAGACAATCAGGGCATAGAGGCTATGCAAGAAGCTATTTCAAAAGCTACAGAAGTTGCTAAAAGATGGCGTCAAGTACCTGCTCCTAAAAGAGGTGAGTTAGTACGTTTGATAGGTGAAGAGCTGCGTAAAAATAAAGACCATTTGGGTAGTTTAGTTTCTTTAGAAATGGGTAAGTCTAAACAAGAGGGTGATGGTGAAGTTCAAGAGATGATTGATATGGCAGATTTTGCTGTAGGTCAATCAAGAATGCTTTATGGTGCGATGATGAATTCTGAACGAGATGAACATCGTATGTATGAGCAGTGGCATCCTTTAGGGGTTGTTGGTGTAATTTCTGCTTTTAACTTTCCAGTTGCTGTATGGTCGTGGAATGCATTTATTGCAGTAATTTGTGGTAATACTGTTGTTTGGAAGCCATCTGAAAAGACTCCGCTATGTTCTATTGCGGTTCATAATATTTGTCAAAAAGTTATTAAAGAGTATGATTACCCTGAGATTTTCCACACAGTAATTTCTAAAGAGATCGAAGTATCAAAACTTTTAGTAAATGATGAAAGAGTAAATTTAGTATCTTTTACAGGTTCGACAAAAGTTGGTCAAGACGTTGGGCAACAAGTAGCTAAAAGATTTGGTAAAAGTATTTTAGAGTTAGGTGGCAATAATGCTACTATTATTGATGAAACTGCTAACTTAAAACTTGCTATCCCAGCTGCAGTATTTGGAGCAGTTGGAACTGCTGGACAAAGATGTACTTCTTTAAGAAGACTATTTGTACATAAATCGATTTATGATTTAGTAAAAGAAAAAATGGTTAATGCATATAAGCAAATAAAAGTTGGTGATCCATTAGATCAAAATAATTTGATGGGGCCTGTAATTGATCAAGCATCAGTTGATAATTTCACAAGAACTGTAGCTGAAGCTGTTAATCAAGGCGGAAAAATATTAACAGGTGGTAAGAAAATTGAAAAAGAAGGTTTCTTTGTGGAACCTACAATTATTGAAGCTAAAGCAGATATGCCAATAGTAGCAGAAGAAAATTTTTGCCCAATACTATATATAATGCCTTATTCAGATATTGAAGAAGCTATAGAGTTAAATAACTCAGTTAAATATGGCTTATCAAGTTCTATATTTACAGATAATCTGCAAAATGCTGAGAAGTTTCTATCTAGTTTAGGTAGTGATTGTGGTATCGCTAATGTAAATATTGGGACTTCAGGTGCTGAAATTGGTGGTGCTTTTGGTGGAGAAAAATATACAGGTGGCGGTCGTGAGGCTGGCTCAGATGCTTGGAAAGCATATATGCGTAGACAAACAAATACTATTAATTACGGTAAGGATTTACCGTTAGCTCAAGGTATTAAATTTAACTTAGAGGAGTAGTCACTATGAGTGTAGACATTTTAGAAAAATTATGGGATCAATATATGACAGATAATCCTCATGCAAAAGACATCTATGATCTTTTTGTCAAAAATGGGGAAAATCCTGAAAATGATCATATCGCTCTAAGAACACTAGATGATGATAGAATAAATATCAATAAGCTAGCACAAGCATTTATTTCTAAAGGATATAAAGTTTGTAATGATTATGATTTTGAAGTCAAAAAATTAAAGGCAGTTCATCTAGAACATAGTGATGAAAGTCAGCCTAAGGTTTTTATTAGTCAACTTTTGACAAAAGAGTTTTCTAATGAGTTACAGCAGACTCTTAGTAAATGTGTTGATTCAATTCCACAGAATTTAATAGATAATCCAGAAGAACTTTTACTATCTGGGGCGAGTTGGCAGATTAATTATGAAGTATATAAAAAGCTTTTAGATGAATCTGAGTATGCTGCTTGGTTTTATGCTTTTGGATTTAGAGCAAATCATTTTACAGTTTTCATTAATCAACTTAAGAAATTTAATGAAGTTGCTGAAGTTAATGACTTTCTTAAAGAGAATGGCTTTAAACTTAACTCTTCTGGGGGTGAGATTAAAGGCTCTCAAAGTGATTTATTAGAGCAGTCAAGTACAATGTCAGGACTAACAGAAGTTAATTTCTCAGATGGTAAAAAGCAAATTCCATCTTGTTACTATGAGTTTGCAAAACGTTATAAAGATAGTGATGGTAAACTATACCAAGGTTTTGTTGCTAAATCTGCCGATAAAATATTTGAAAGTACTAATACTAAATAGTCTTGTCATTTAGTTAAAATTTTTAGAAATTATTTTTACTAATTTATCAAAAATATCGTCATATACAGAGCTTTTTCTCATGACTAAATCTATTTCTCGATAGAACTCTGCATTATCGACAGCTATATATTTGATATTTTCTGTTTTAGTGCATGCTATTTTAGGAATCAGGGTTACTCCTTCATCAATAGAGACCATTTGTCTTAATGTTTCTAGGCTACTACCTTTAAAGTCTCTATTATTAAAATCATTTAGCTCACAAAGCTTTAGAGTTTGATCTCGAAGACAATGCCCTTCATCAAGAATCATAAGATTTTCTTTGACTAGATCTCTAACGCATATACTTTTATTTTTTGATATTGGGTTATTCTTAGCTACAGCAGCGAAGAATTTATCTTTAAAAACAGTTTTTCTTTTGAATTGATATTTATCTGTTGGAGTTGCTAAAAGAGCAAAGTCAATTTTTCCTTGATCAAGCATATCTACAAGTATATCGGTTTTCTCCTCAATTACTGAGATACTTATATTTGGAATTTCTTGTTTTATTGCAGGTAAAATTTTAGGCATTAAATATGGACATAGCGTTGGAAAAGCACCAATAGAGATTGTTATTTTATCGTTCTCAAGTAATAGCTTTGATATTCTTTGTAGATTGTTCACCTCATCAAGAATCTTATATGCTTGGTTAATTATTTTTATACCAGGTTTTGTTATTAGAACCTGTTTAGAACCTCGCTCAAATATTTGTACTCCAATATATTCCTCAAATTTTTTTATTTGCATACTTAATGCAGGTTGACTTACAAAACACTTCTCTGAAGCTGTAATAAAGCTTTTGGTCTCATATACTGAGATGATATATTCAAGTGTACGAGTATTCATATAAGTAAATCTTATTGTAATGATAAGTATTATATATTTTAAATTATGTTTTATGCTTATACAATATATAGTGAATCTTAACAAAGCAAGGAGCTAAACATGACTAAAAGAGTACCTAATGTAACTTTTAAAACTAGAGTTAGAGATGAAAGTATTGGTGGTCCTAATCCATTTAGATGGCAAGATGTAACTTCAGCAGATATTTTTGATAATAAGAGAGTAATCGTATTTTCATTACCTGGTGCATTTACGCCAACTTGCTCTACATATCAACTACCTGGATTTGAGAATAATGCAGCTAGATTTAGAGAGCTTGGTATACAAGAAATTTATGTTTTATCTGTAAATGATAGTTTTGTTATGAATAAGTGGATTCAGGCTCAAGATGTTAAAAACATCAAACCAATTCCTGATGGTAATGGTGAGTTTACTGCAGGTTTAGATATGCTTGTAGATAAATCTAACCTTGGTTTTGGTAAAAGATCATGGAGATACGCTATGATTGTAAATAATGGTGAAATCGAGAAGATGTTTGTAGAGCCTGGTAAACGTGATAATGCTGAAGATGATCCATATGGTGAGTCTTCTCCAGAAAACTTATTAAAATACTTGGAGTCTAAGTAAGTAATGAAACAAGTTGTTTTAATAGGAGCTTCAGGGACTATTGGTTCTGCTACATATGAAAGTTTAAAAGTAGCTGGTTATGAAGTTATTACAGCTAGTTTCTCAGGTGAAAAGACTGATTTTTCTGTAGATATACAAGATCCTAAATCTATTAAAAACCTATTTGAAAAAGTAGGTAGTTTTGATGCTTTAGTTTCTACTACAGGAAAGGTTGCTTTCAAAAGTATACAAGAGATTGAGCAACAAGACTGGGATTTAAGTTTAAGTAACAAACTTCTAGGACAGATAAATCTTGTTCAAATTGGATCAAAATATATTAATGAAGGTGGTTCTTTTACATTAACTACTGGAATATTAAATGTTGAACCAATAGCTATGGGAAGCATAGCTGCAACAGTTAATGCTGGTTTAGAAGGGTTTATTAAAGCTGCGACATTGGAATATAAAAATTTCCGTATAAATACTGTAAGTCCTACAGTTGTTGAAGAGGCTTTAGGTAAGTATGGACCATTTTTTGTTGGATACAAGCCAGTAAAAGCAGAAGAGGTTGCTCAAGCTTATTTAAAATCAGTTGCAGGTATTGCAAATGGTCAAGTTATAAAGGTAGGGTTTTAATAATCTTTTTAAGAATTCTCTAATCAGTTAATATTTATAAACTTATTTAAGTAGATTATATTTTTGATATTACAGTATCAAAGACTTCTTTTATAGATAAGTTTGATGTATCTATAATTACCGCATCATCAGCAGGTCTTAATGGAGCGATTTTACGATTACGGTCTTGGAAATCTCTCTTTTCAATATCTGCTAAGATTTTATCAAAATCAGGATTTAATCCTTTAGATTCTAACTCATCAAATCTTCTTTTAGCGGTAACTTTTGTATCAGCATCAAGAAAGAATTTATATTTAGCATTAGTGAAAACTACTGTGCCCATGTCTCTACCATCTGCTACTAACCCTTGCTCTGTTGCAAATTCTCTTTGCTTATCTAATAAAATTTCTCTTACAGAGGGGTAGGCTGCGACTTTTGAAGCAAGCATACCTGTTTGTTCAGTACGAATCTCTTTTGTTACATCTTCATTATTAAGAAATGCTTTAACAATATTATCTTCAATTTTGAAGCTTATATTTAAACTTTCCAAAGTTTGGTGTACGTGTGATTCATTTTCAAGGTTAGCATTGTTTTTATAGCAGTGAAGTGCAGCTAGTCTATAAATAGCACCACTATCTAGTAACTTATAATTTAAATGTTTTGCTAAGGCTTTTGCTAGAGTGCCTTTACCAACACCGCTAGGTCCATCAATTGTAATAATTTTAGAGTTGATCATTTTCAAAATCCTGCATAAATTTAACTAGCTTTCTGACATCCTCAAGAGATACTGCATTATATAAGCTTGCTCTGCAACCACCTATATTACGATGCCCTTTAAGTCCATAAAATCCTTTTTTATCAGCAGAGTATAAAAACTTATCAGTTAGTTCTGGAGTCGGTAGATGAAAGATAACATTCATATTTGAGCGATATTCTGATTTAATATCATTTCTATATATTTTTGAATTATCTATAGCTGAATAAAGAAGTTCTGCTTTTTGGTTGTTAAATTCTTCAACTTTATTTAAGTTGGCGTAGTTCTTAATTAGATACTCTAATGTAAGCTCAAATGTCACCCATGAGATAACGGATGGAGTGTTATAAACAGAGTTTGATTTTTTAGTAATAAAATAATCGAAAACTACAGGTATGTCTGGTTTTTGTTGGATTAAAGAATCTTTAACTATCACTATTGTTAGTCCAGGAATACCAGCATTTTTTTGAGCGCCAGCATAAATTAACCCATAATCAGCAATATTTATAGGTTTTGATAAAAAGCTTGATGACATGTCACAAACTAGTTCTGTGTTGCATGATTTAGCTAATTTGTTGATTTGAAAACCATCTACAGTTTCATTGTCTGTATAGTATATATAGTCATACTTATTAGAGGTGAAATTTTCGGCAATATTTTCATCATATTTGACTGCTGTTACATCAATGAATTTATCAGCTTCCTTTGCAGCTTTTTCAGACCACTGACCACTACACACATATAGAGCTTTATCATATTTATTTGATAAGTTCATAGGGATAGCAGCAAATTGAGCAGTAGCTCCAGCTTGCATTAGTAGAATTGAATAATTATCAGGGATATTTAGTAAGGTTCTTAAGTTTTTTTGTATAGTTTCATGAACCTCATCAAAAACTTTATCTCGATGAGATATCGATAGTAAAGAAACCCCTGTATTTTTATAGTTAGTCATCATTTGCTGAAGCTCTTGTATAATAGAGCTAGGTACTACAGCAGGTCCAGCACAAAAATTTATTTTCATTTAATAATGTAATGATTAAATATTTTGAAGTTAATTGTAGCATAATTAATATAGCTAAATACATATAAAAGTAGTATCTAATTTTAGTTGTCTAAGCTTGATATAATCAATCTAAATGTTTTTTTGAAACCATTTGCAATTCTATGAATTTCTTATTTTAGAGCTTAAAGTCAGATTCTACTCTCAAGAGGTAGAATGATCTATTTTTTCAGATTAGCTATAAGAACTTGCGGAAGTGTTATTGAAAGAAGAGTTACTTTTTATATAAGTTTTACTTAGAGTTAGTTTTTAACCAATCTCTTGGTTTAATATATTCATATATTTTAGCTTCTGCAGAATTTTCTTCAGGATGCCAATTATATTTCCATGTTGCCATAGGAGGCATAGAAGATAATATAGATTCTGTACGTCCACCACTTTGTAAACCAAATATCGTACCTCTATCAAAAACCAAATTAAATTCTACATATCTACCTCTACGATAAAGTTGGAAATCTTTATGTTTTTGCGTGTATTCAATGTTTTTTCTTTTTTCTATTATAGGTAGGTAAGCATCTAAATATGAGTTTGCACAATCAGTCACAAAGTTAAAGCATTCATCGAATGATTTGTCATTTAAATCATCAAAAAACAGTCCACCAACTCCGCGACATTCATCGCGATGCTTTAAGTAAAAATAATTATCACACCATTCTTTAAACTTAGGGTAATAGCTTTTATCATGTTTATCACAAGCATCTTTAGCTGTTTGGTGCCAATGTATAGCATCTTCCTCAAAAGGGTAATAAGGAGTTAAATCAAAGCCGCCACCAAACCACCAAATAGGATTATCAGTATCAGCACCAGCAACAAAAATTCTAAAGTTTGCATGTGATGTTGGTGCAAAAGGATTGCGAGGATGTATGACAAGAGAAACTCCTGTAGCTATAAATGATTTACCAGCAAGTTCTTGTCTTTTTGCTGTAGCTGATGGAGGTAGAGCATCACCATGAACTCTTGAAAAAGCGACAACGCCTTTTTCAAAGACCTCGCCTCCTTCTATTATCATTGAATTACCATAACCTTTAAGTTTTTGCTCAGGAGTATTTGGTTTTTGCCATTTATCACTTACAAATTTTGCATTATTCGTTTCATACTTTTCTAATGCTGTGGTAATATTTTGTTGAAGTTGAGTTAAAAAATTTTCAAATTTTGAGATTTTTTCTTGCATTATTTTAACCTTATAATTGGCTTGCTACTTAACAAAGTAAATAGCAAAGTGGTTAGGGTTAGTGTATAGTACTATTTTATCAGTAGGGACATGAAATTGCTTGTAAAAAATAAAGGCTATGGAACTAAAGAAATTTTGTTGTTAGCCATATTTGCAATAATAATCATTATCTCAATCTTTTTTATTTACTTAAATCATAATTATACAACAAGAATATCCAACGAAATATCAAGGCTTGATTTGCTAAAAACGAAAGTTGCTACAGAGCTGATTTATGGAAATGGCACTGTAGAGGAGCAAAGTTCGAAAAATGGCTTATACGCTTTAATAAATATTGCAGATCATAAAAGCTATCAAAATATTAAATCTCAAAATATTGTCATAAGAGATAGTGGAGAGATTATAGCAAAGCTAGATGATAGATATTTAGGTAGAGGTAGTATAGTTTTGACACCATATGTTAAATCTAGAGATAAAGTAGAAGATCCATATATAATCTGGGATTGTTTAGTTATCTCAAATAAAAATATTCCTCAGTTTTTGATGCCTGATAATTGTCGCATTAAAACTACAAAAGACTAAAGGTTAGGTAGCGATATTATGATTACACCAAAAAGCATTATTTTAACATTCTCTTTAATATTTGGTACTTTATCTTTATTGCTAGGACTACCTAAAAATAGTAACGATTTACAGATTCAAAATCCTATAAAGGTACTAGAAAAATCTGTAGATCATAAATATACAACTTATTTTTATAGGAATATGCCATATGCCCTATGTAGTAAGGCATTATGTACATGGAAAAAAGGGCAAAAAGCTACTTGTTTTTGTCCAATAATATATCCAGATCAATTAGATAAAGATAATATTTGGATGGGAGCATCGTTATCACCATATGATCTAGATAAAACAATAGTTACGTATAAAAATAATAAAATTAATACAGTTGTTTCTACATTCTCATTAGCAAATACTGTAGATTCTCAAGTCATGGCTACTTGTAAAGCTAAACCTAATGTAATTTATTCATGGGCTAATTGTTTTGGTGTTAGATGTAATGTTACACAAAACCTAAGTATTGCTGAATGTAAGTGTCCGATTGAACAATCTAAGGACTATATATCAATGGGAGTTAAATCTGAGAACATGTGTTTTAATGGGGCTAGTGCAAATGATAATTACTCCTTTGGGTGGTCGGCAGATAACTTAAAAAATGGCTTACTAAATAAAAAGGTGATTGTTAAGTTGTATAAAAAATATTTCCCTAGTTTTTATTCGTGAAAGAATTTTAGTTAAATATAAATTGCTTTTAGAATTATATATTAGTATAATATTTTCTTGCTCTTTGCTATGCAGATAATTATTTTATTTGTGTAGCTTATCAGTAAAAAACTTAAAGAAAATGATAAACCGTAAGGAGTTTATAGCAATGAAACATTATGAAATCGTTTTAATGATTCACCCTGATCAATCAGATCAGTTAGAAACAATGCTTGGTAAATACCGTAGCATCATCGAAGAGAAAGGTGGAAAAATCCATAGATTCGAAGACTGGGGACGTCGTCAATTGGCTTATCCTATAGAGAAACTTCACAAAGCACACTACGTATTATTTAACGTTGAGTGTACTACTGAGTCATTAGAGAAGCTTCAAGAGTCTTTAAGATATAACGATGCTGTATTACGTCGTTTAATAATCTCTCAAAAAGAAGCTGTGACTGAGCCATCTATAATGATGCAATCAAATGAAAAAGAAGTAATTTAATAGGGGTATTTCAAAATGAGTCGTCGTAAAGTTTGCCGTTTCACTGTTGAAGGCGTAAAAGAAATTGATTATAAAGATGTAAATAAGTTAAAAGCTTATATTACTGAAACTGGTAAGATTGTTCCTAGTCGTGTAACAGGTACATCTGCGAAGTATCAAAGACAGTTGTCTACAGCTATTAAAAGAGCTAGATTCTTAGCATTATTACCATACTGTGATCGTCACTTTAACTAATACCGGAGGTTGATTACAATGCAAGTTATTTTAAAAGAAAAAGTTGAAAATCTTGGTGTATTAGGTGATATCGTAAATGTAAAACCTGGCTATGCTAGAAACTTCCTTATCCCTTTTGGTAAAGCTGTTCAAGCTACAAAAGCAAACATTGAAGTTTTTGAAGCACAAAAAGCTGAATTAGAGAAAGCTGAAAAAGCTAGATTTGATGCAGCAGTTGTTACAGCTGATTCTATCAAAGATAAAGTTTATACTATCGAAGCTCAAGCTGGTGATGGTGGTAAGCTATTTGGATCAGTAGGTACTGCA
Organism: Francisella sp. LA112445; assembly: GCF_012224145.1. Lineage (NCBI taxonomy): Bacteria > Pseudomonadati > Pseudomonadota > Gammaproteobacteria > Thiotrichales > Francisellaceae > Francisella > Francisella sp. LA112445. Next base: position 1,246,371 of record NZ_CP041030.1, on the reverse strand, counting down.
GAAGTTGCTGAAGCTGTTTCTAAAGCATCTGGTAAAGAGATTGAGAAAAGCCAAGTTCGCATGCCAGAAGGTGTTATTAGAACTACTGGTGAGTTTGAACTATCAATCCATGTTTATACAGATGTAGATGCAGACATTAAAGTAAATGTTGTAGCAATGCAAAGTTAGTTTTATAATAGTCTAACTAACACATATATCTTGATAAATATAAAAACCATGTGTTAGGCATGGTTTTTTTGTATTTAATATAAGGGTTTTTGAAGTCTATGGATTATCAATTTAAAGCTGCTGAGACTACTTATTCACTTGAAGCAGAAAAAGCTATCTTGGGAAATATACTTTTAAATAATCAAAATATAGAGTTAGTTGAAGATTTACTTTTAACTGATGATTTCTTTGATAAAAGACATAGAATTATCTATAAACAAATTAATATTCTAAATCAAGCAAATACACCTTTTGATGTTTTAATCTTAAGTGAGTATCTTGCTACTGATGGACTTCTTGATGAAGCTGGTGGAGAGGCTTATATTGTTGATTTAGTAGCAAATACGCCATCAGTATCAAATATCAAAACATATGCTAATATCGTAAAAGATAAGGCTAAACTTAGAAGTCTGCAAAAAAGTGTAAATGATATAGTTCAAAAGATATATTCAGCCGACTCAAAAAATCCAGATGAGGTGATTGATTATGCTGAAAGTAGAATTTTAGATATTGCCAAAGAGAGAGAGACTCTTACAAAAGGTCCTGAGTCTATAAAGTCTGTCATTCCCAAGCTTGTCGATCGTATGAGTGCTATTGTTGATGCTGGTACTGGATTAACAGGACTTTCTACCGGCTTTATTGATTTAGATAAGATGACTTCAGGGTTACAAAGAGCTAACTTAGGTATTATCGCAGCTAGACCATCTATGGGTAAAACCGTACTTGGTATTAATATTGCTCAAAATGTTGCAAAAATATCTGAAAAGCCAGTGTTAGTTTTTAGTTTAGAAATGCCATCAGAAGATATTGTAACAAGGATGTTAGCAAGTCAAGCTCGAGTTGAGATGAATCTTCTAAAGGAATGTAATCGTCTAAATGATGCGCATTGGGTTAAAATCACAAAAGCGATGAAAGATCTTAGTGATATGCCTCTATATATAGATGATACATCAGGCTTAACTCCAGCAGAGATGCGTTCTAGAGCTCGAAGGTTATATAATGAGCATGATGGTTTATCGATGATTTTGATAGATTATCTTCAGCTAATGAAGATCCCTGGATATGAGACAAATAGAACCCTCGAGGTATCTGAAATCTCAAGATCATTAAAAGCTTTAGCAAAAGAGCTTGATATACCGGTTATAGCATTATCACAGCTAAACAGGGCAGTAGATGATCGTAAAGATAAGCGTCCAATGATGTCAGATCTAAGAGAGTCTGGTGCTATTGAGCAGGATGCCGATTTGATTATGTTTATTTATAGGGATGAAGTCTATAATAAAGATAAAGAGGATAATAAAAACTTAGGTGAAATAATTATAGGTAAGCAACGTAATGGACCTATAGGCGCAGTCCATGTTAGATTTGATGGACAGTTTGTTAGTTTTGCTAATTTGACTAATGAAAATGATAATATTTTACCGGGTGATATTGGTTACAATGAGTAACTTTTTATAAGATTTTAAGAGATATTTTATGCAACAAGAAAAAACAAATTTACTTGGTCTTAACCAAAAAGCAATTGAGGACTTTTTTATTTCTATAGGTGAGAAAAAGTTTCATGCTAGACAAGTTTTTAAGTGGATTCATAAAAAAGGCGTTATAGATTTTGATGCTATGACAGATCTAGGGAAAAATTTACGTGCTAAATTAAAGCAGCAATCAGAAATAGTTGTTCCTAAAGTTGTATTTAGTAAAGCATCTAAAGATGGCACGCATAAGTGGTTGATAGATGTTGGTGGCAGTGCTGTTGAGACAGTGTTTATCCCAGAAGAAGGAAGAGGGACTTTATGTGTGTCTTCTCAAGTTGGATGTACTTTAAACTGTAGTTTTTGTTCTACTGGTAAACAAGGTTTTAATAGAAACTTATCATCAGCAGAAGTTATATCTCAACTTTGGATTGCAGCGAGAACATTATCAAAAAATAATGGTGAACATGACTTTACTGTGACAAATATTGTCATGATGGGAATGGGTGAGCCGTTGATGAATTTTGAAAATGTAGTTCCTGCAATGGATATTATGATGGATGACTTAGCTTATGGGTTATCTAGACGTAAAGTAACTTTAAGTACTTCAGGTGTTGTACCAAGAATATATGATTTACTTGAGCAGTCTGGGGTGTCATTAGCAGTATCATTACATGCTCCAAATGATACTCTTAGAAATGAGATAGTACCAATTAACAAAAAATACAATATTGATGAGCTTTTAGACGCGTGTAAGTTATATGCAGAAAAGGGCCCACATAAGCATATAACTTTTGAATATACATTAATGCAGGAAGTTAATGATAATTTATCAGATGCAGAAGAGCTTGTCGAGTTATTAAGATCTCGCGAAGTTCCTGCTAAAATAAACCTCATTCCTTTTAATCCATATCCAGGAACTCCTTATAAGAAGCCTAGTGGAAATAGAATCCATAAGTTTAAGGAGTATCTTCAGCATAGGGGCTTTGTTACTACGGTAAGAAAGACTCGAGGTGATGATATTGATGCCGCATGTGGACAGCTTGCAGGTGATGTAATGGATAAGACAAAAAGAAAAGAGAGATATTTGAAAAAGATTGGAGATACTAATGCGAATTAATCTTAAAAAGATTATTACTTTAGCTATAATAGCAAGTTCTTTATCTGCATGTGCAAGTTCTGGATCGCAAACAGGTGATTCTGCAGCTCAACAGAACACTAATCAAAGTCAGAATAAGTCAAATGATATAGTTGAAGGTAATACTGCAGAATATACAGTCCCAGTTGATACTCAAAAAAAACCTAATTTTAAGAAAGCTACTGAACTATATGCTGAACTAGCAATTACGTATGCTAGTGAAGGGTATCTAGATATGGCAAAAGATAGATTGATTCGCGCACAGACCTTAGAAAAACAGCATGGCTATAATTTAGCAATAGTTGGATATGCAGCAGGTTATTATTATCAAACTATAGGTGTTAACTCTATTGCGGAGAAATATTACAGAGATACTGTAGATGATCATGCTAAGAATTTTGAGGCTATAAATTTTTATGCCCAATTCCTGTGTAAGGAAAGAGGTGAATATAAGCAAGCTGAGAAGCTATTTGACAAGTCATTATATTTATCAAATAATGATGATATGGCTCAAACTTTATTCTTATACTCTGAATGTGCTTATAAACAAGGTAATAAAGATCAAGCTTTAAAACTTATGATCAGAGCAAATAAATTTAGAACAAATTATAGATCAGCGAAATTACGTTTAGCACAGATGTATTTTGAAAGAAAAGAGTATAAAAAATGCTATAAAGTTATTTATAGTATGAGTGATGATAAAGAATTTTTCTATAACAGAAAAGTTCTTGAGTTAAGACTTAAATTGGCTGAATATGCTAATAACAGAAGTGAAATTGCGACAATTAAGCTTATTCTATCTTCTAGTGACTATAATGATAATGATATGAATCAGTTTTTCTCAAAGGCTGATATGGGAGATGTAAATAATGCGAAAGCTAAATAGATTTGAAGATAAAAAAGCGCCAGAAAGGTTGCAAAAGATATTGGCAAAATATGGAATTGGCTCTAGAAGAAAGATTGAGGAGTTTATTCAACAAGGCAGAGTAAAAGTTAATGGCAAAGTAGCAACGATAGGTGACAAGGCTACTGATAATGACAAAATTAGCTTTGATGGGAAGGCTTTGCACCTATATGGTCAGCCTATGACTAGACCTAGGGTTATTATCTATCACAAAAGAGAAGGTGAGGTTTGTACAAGTAAAGATGAAAAAGACAGAAAGACAGTTTTTGACTCTTTACCAAAGTTAGCAAAATCTCGTTGGATAATGGTAGGGCGCCTAGATATAAATACTACAGGTTTATTGCTTTTTACTACAGATGGGGATCTTGCTAATAGGTTAATGCATCCATCATATGAAATAGAAAGAGAATATGCAGTTAGAGTTTTTGGTGAACAGTTATCTGAAGAAACAATGAAAAAGCTAAAAGATGGTGTTCAACTTGAAGATGGTATAGCCAAGTTTAATCATATAAAATTTTCAGGTGGTGAGGGAGCAAACCTTTGGTACTATGTGACTCTTTCTGAGGGGAGAAATAGAGAAGTAAGAAGAATGTTTGAAGCTATAGGAGTGACGGTAAGTAGACTTACTAGAGTTAGGTTCGGAGATATTATCTTACCTAAATATATATCTAGAGGTAAAACACTAGAACTTACGCCTTCTGAGGTTAATAGACTTAGAAAATCTGTTAAACTTAAAGAATATTCTTTTCCAAAAAAACTAGTGGATAGATTAGAGAAAAAATAATGAGTTTTGAAAATCAGTTAAGTGATATTTTTGATTTAGATATTTGGGAATTAAAGCCGCAATATAAGTCATCTAATCAATTACAAACTGATTTTGAAAGTAGCGCTATCAATTTAGAAGAATCTATGACTAATCCTAAAGAAGAGGTAGATACTTCTAGAGAGTTGATTTATACGAATAATGTTGATAATAATAAAATTATTAATATATTTATTCAAAGTGATCTTAATATTCAATTTTTAAATAATGTTGTGGATAGTTTGTTCTATAACTCAAAGGTGAGTATTTTTAAAGTGCAATCTACTGATATTCAACTAGACTCTAATGAAGTTAATCTATTTGAAGAAGAATTTATATTAGATAAAGGTGATCTATTAAGCATTCAAAATAAAAAGCATATACTATCAAAATTATATGAGTATGCAGACTTTAAATCTAGATAGTTCCTATTTTGACAAGGTCATTAGTCTTATAAGGTTATCAGACAAAGACTTTAGTTGGTCAGATCAGCAGATTTTAGACTCACTGAGTCAAGATTTAACTATTGGTCTAATTGATAATGGTAAATTAAAAGCGTTAGCAGTTTTTAGTTGTATCTTTGAAACAGCTGAGCTTTTATATATTTGTGTCGATAAATCAAATCAAAATCAAGGCTTAGGGGCTGAAGTTCTTAGAGAATCTTTTGTATACTTATTAAATCAAAAAGTTACAGAAGTTTTTTTAGAAGTTGATGTAAATAATCATGTAGCTATAAAGCTTTATAATAAGCTTGGTTTCAAAGAAATATCTATTCGTAAAAATTATTATAAGAAACAAGATGGTAGTTATAGTGATGCATTAATATATAAGCTAGAAATAACCTAGTTTAAAGAATATTAAATTGCCATAAATTATGATATAGTGTATCGGTAAGACAGCAGGGGTGCTATTTGAATAAAATAGCTGAGAAGAACCCTTAGAACCTGATCTAATTAGTATTAGCGTAGGGAGTTTGTTTGATATATCTTTAAAAAAAAGTAATCACTCAAACTTCTATTATTTTTTTAATAATAGGAGACTGACATTGGAAAATTTTGGTTATATAACTTTAAACATATCATTAATACTTTATTTTGTACATTTTCTACCTCAAACTATTCATAATCAGTTTAAGCATAAAACTTCAGAAATTAGTCTTTGGACACACTCATTGATGATATTTGCAAATGCATTAGATTTAATTTATGCAGTAGGATTTAACTTACAGTGGCAATATGTATTAGTAGATGTCATTTTATTATGCTTCTTAACTATTCAGCAGTTCCAAATTTTAAATGATAGAAGGCAAAGAAAGATAGTCATTCATACTATATTGATTTTGATATTTTTGGCATTAATAGCATTAATTATTTTCTTAACGAAACTAGATAAAACATATTTACTATGGTTTGGCTCTATAAGTGGTGTGATTTATAATGTTTATTATCTTCCGCAGATTTGTAAGAACTTCTTACAGAAAGACGCTCAAGGATTTAGTATTTTCTATCTAGGACTTTTAGCTGTTAATATTTTATGTGATATAAATAGCGCTATTTTCTTAAATTGGCCTATTGTTTCACTTCTTGTTTCCTGCAGTATGTTCATTCTAGTTTTTATACAGGTACTCCAATATTTTTATTATAAAAATTTATTTTTAAGACCTACTTTAAATGAAGTATAAACAAATTGTAAATTTCATAATAGTTTATGTTAGAATGACTGCTAGTCATACATAGTAATTTTAGAAAAAATCGTAATGAAAAAAGCATTTAAAGGATTATTGTTTTTAGCTATTTGTTTGGTATTTAGTAGCACGTTTGCCACTACTAAAGCTTCTTATACTCCATATGAGATAGGTCAGTCATTGGGTAAAATATCTCATAAAAGCTTCAAGTCAATGAAGACTGAGTTATCAAAGAAAGACTTTATTGCTGGGTTTAATGATACTATTTTAGATAAAAAGCCTGATATTAATAATATATCAGATCAAGATTCATACGAAGTAGGCATGATTATTGCTACTCAATACAAATCAAATCTCAAAAAGCTTATTAAGGTTGATAAGAAAAATTCTCAAGAGTTTGTTAAAGGTTTTGATAGTGCAGCAGATACCGATAGTACTGAATTAACAGCTCAAGATAAGCAAATACTAGCATATTTTAAAAAATCAGACGATACGGATGACTAAAAGTAGCATAATTATAAATATTATATTGATAAATAAACTACGCTACTTTATTCTTAATTCTAATTAATTATCTATATTTTTTACAATGCAAGAACTTAGAGATATTCAAACGCTTATTGAAGATGATATAAAAAATAACAATCAGTTTATTATAGATTCTCTTTCTTCAGATGTTGTTCTTATCAATCAAATTAGTCACTATATTATAAATAGTGGAGGTAAGCGATTACGCCCACTTTTAGTTATGCTCTTTTCAAGAGCATTAAATTATCAAGGTAGTAAACATCTTGCTTGTGCGGCTATTATTGAATTTATTCATACCGCGACATTATTGCATGATGATGTGGTGGATAATTCAGAATTGCGTAGAGGTAAAGAGACAGCGAATAATGTTTTTGGCAATGCAGCCAGTGTTTTAACAGGTGATTTTTTATACTCAAGAGCTTTTCAGATGATGGTTGGCTTAGATAATATGCAGATTATGCAGATACTAGCTGATGCAACAAATAAAATCTCTGAAGGAGAAGTTTTACAGCTTCTAAATGCAAGAAATTCTGAGCTTACTGAGAAAGATTATACTAATGTTATATATTGCAAGACAGCGAAGCTTTTTGAAGCAGCATGTGAGCTTGCTGGAGTTATTAGTCTAGAAAAAAGTGACTATCAAAAGCATCAAGAAAGTATTAAAAGTTATGGTGTTTATTTGGGTAATGCATTTCAGATAGCTGATGATGTTTTAGATTATGTTTCAGATGCTGAAAGCTTAGGCAAAAATATTGGTGATGATTTAGATGAGGGTAAAATGACTTTACCTACAATTTACGCACTTGCTACTATTGATCAGGCAAAGCAAACAATACTAAAAAAAGCTATAGAAGATGGGCAATATAATGTTGATGACATTGTAACTATAGTTAAAAATAGTGGTGCAGTAGAGTACTCATATAAAGTCGCTTGTCAGTATGCAGATCTTGCGAAGCAGTCTATAAGTTTTTTACCTGAATCTGATTATAAACAAGCCATGATCTTACTGTGTGATTTAGCGGTGAAAAGAAAAAGTTAGATTATTTGTCTATTGATGAGCTATTATGAGAAGCTCTTAAGTGTAATTTTGAAAGAAAGTGCTTGGTTTGGTCCTATAGCTGCTGGAGCTCTTGTTCCATAAGCTGTATCTGGAGCACAGTATAGAATAACTGTAGAGCCAGTAGGGATTTGTGGTATAGCATCTTTCCAACATTGGATTAGATTTGTAAGAGGGAATGAAACACCTTCACTTGAGTCAAAGCTTGAGCCTATAAGTTTACCATCTTTGATAGCTTTGATAGCTTTTTGACTGTCTTTTGCATAAACAACAGCAGGAGTAGTTCCATCATATGCAATTGTCACTTTACTATCGGCATTAGGCTTTTTACCATTACCTTTTTTTATCATTTGATAATAAACACCATCATCTACTTTAGTGATTCCATCAATTTTTGAGATTTCACTAATTAGTTTTTCTGAGTTGGATTTATTTTGCTTAGCTATATCAACTTGTTTTTTGATTAGTGTATTTTTTAGCTCTTGCATGTTTTTTTGAATTTGATCTTCTGATAACTTAGGTTTGTTACCTTTTATTGCATCTTCAAATCCTTCTGCAGCCTTCGCGTTATCTATGCCAAAATTTTGATTAGCTATTCCAGAGCCAATTTGGTAGCCTATAGTGTAGCTAGCTTGAGATCCAACTTTTATCCCACTTGGAGTGTTAGTATCACTATATGCAGTAGCAGTTAAGCCTATTAACGAGCATGACGTAAGAGCCATTATTTTCTTTAGATTCATGTTTTCTCCTTGTCTATCTTTGTATATCATTTTTTGAAATATTAAAAAAATCAAAAAGCTCTTTATCCAACATTTGTGATGGAGATATATTTGAAAGAGCCTTAAATATTATATTCTTCCTATCAGGATTTTTCTCTTCCCATCTGTTTAGCATATCTTTTATGAATACTCTTTGCAAATTATCTTGAGACCCACATAGGTTGCATGGAATAATTGGGAAGCTCTTTAGCTCAGAATATTGAGCTGTTTCTTTTTCACTGACAAAAGCAAGAGGACGAATGACTATGTTTCTTTTATCATCACTTAGAAGTTTAGGAGGCATTGCTTTAATTGTGCCGTTATAGAATATATTTAAAAAGAATGTTTCAATAATATCATCTCTATGATGACCAAGTGCAATTTTCGTTATACCATTTTCTTCAGCGAAGTCATATAAAATGCCTCGACGCATTCTTGAACATAAGCCACATGTTGTTTTACCTTCAGGAATCACTTTTTTAACAACACTGTATGTATCTCTTTCAATAATATGAAAGTTGACATCTTTTGATTTTAGATAGTTTGGCAATATATCTTCTGGAAACCCAGGTTGCTTTTGATCGAGATTCACAGCAATTATGTCAAATTTTATAGGCGCTTTTTGTTGTAATAGTAATAGCATTTCAAGTAAGCAATATGAATCTTTGCCTCCTGATAAGCAGACCATTATCTTATCACCATCTTCAATCATATTATATTGGTTAATCGCTTGAGCAGTTTTTCTAAGAATTTGTTTTTCAAGTTTTTTTAGATTTTGTTTATTAGTATCAGTCATTTTTTTCTAGAAGTTTTTGTTTTAAATCTGTTGGAAGCTTTTGTAATCTAGCTGTCTTTGCGTTATAGCATGCTAGCTTAGCTTTTGCTTTAGTAACTACCTTATCACTGCCAAGAATTCTTATTTCATAATCAAACTCAATGCTTGCAGCGCCTATTTTAGAAATATATTGTGTAACTTCTATTTTATTTGGATGTTGAAGCGCTAATATATATTTACAGCTTTGTTCAGTAATTACTAGTTGAATAGAGTTTTCTTTAGCCCAATTCATTAGTCCTGTATTCTCATATGCCCAGGTTGTTCGAGCTTCTTCAAAATAATCAAAATATTTACCATTATTAACATGGTCATTTTTATCTGTATCTGACCAGCGTATATTGGTTATAATCTTAAATGGTTTTGAATTCATGTTATTGCCTTAGATTAGAAAATATAAGATAGTAATGGTTTGCGTGGGATTTCACAGTTCTCTAGTTGCACTGAGTATTTTTTGGCTACATTAGCAGTTTTACGAGCATAGTTTTTTAAGAAAGAGTTGTTTCTATGGCTACCACGCATATAACCGCCAATACCTTCATGATAAGCAAGATATAAATCATAAGTATTTGTTTTACTAATGCCTGTTTTGTTGTGAACATTATTTAAGTACCAACCAATAAAATCAACTGCATCAGAGTAGTTTGAGCGTGAAACAAAAGATTGTTTCGTTTGTTTCTTATAATGTTCCCAAGTACCATCTAATGCCTGAGCATAACCATAAGCACTAGAAGCTCGCCCTTTAGGGATAAAGCCAAAGTAATATTGCATAGAAGGTTTAGCATCTGCTCTAAAAGAAGACTCTTGTCTAACGAAAGCCATTTGTACATTCATAGGAACGCCCCAGCGGTCATAAGAGTCAACCATATCATAATACCAATCTGGGTACTGATGAATAATACTACAAGCATTATTTATGTTTCTTGGTTGGGCTGTTGTACAAGATCCTAAGATTGCTATAATTGAAATTACACCTGTTAGTTTGATTATTTTTTTCATTATAAATACCTATAAAAAACACCTACTACTTTATCTTGAAATCTACGAGCGTTATAACGATCTGAGCGTTTTAAATCATTTAACATTATTGAGAATGTTATACGATGATTCTTTGCAGTTAATACATATCCAGAAAGAGTCGATACTCCAGAAAGAGTACCTGTTTTAGCATGTACCTTACCTAAAAGCTTTCCTCCCATTCTGTATGCAATAGTACCATTCATTCCTGAGGCTGGTAAATAATGATATAACTTTTTACCAACAGGACTATTAAATGTTTTAGTCAGAAAGTTAACCATGAAATCTGGTGATACTCGGTCAAGTTGTGAAAGCCCTGAGCCATCATACATTGTTAATGCAGATGTATCTAAACCCAGTTTATTATATATAATGTTTTGTACAGCTTCAGTTCCTGCTTTAGTTGATCCTACACCTGTTTTTTTAAGAGCTACAGTGTTTAAAATTGTTTCGGCATATAGATTATCTGAACGCTTAAGTGTTTCATCAATTATATATCCAATTGTAGCTGAATATGTTGCTAATTGGACAGGGTAGCCTTTAGGTACACTACTTGCTATTGAGACACTACCATGTTTGATTCCATCAGTATCTAAGAAGTCCTTTATAGTATCTAGAGTTTTTAGGGCAGGGTTCTTTATCGCTAGTTCAAACATTCTTTCAGCTGCTCTAGATAGGTATCCACTAATATGTACAACATTATTATCATCCATATAGATCACGGTCGCTTCAGAGGCACTTGTGTATTTTGTAGTATTTTCAACAGTAATGTTACTAGCGTTACTCAGTTTTATTACTCTAGTTGATAAACTATTTGGGTTTTTTGCTAATTTTATAACAGTACAGTTTCTATTCATTGTAAAGCTAGATGCTGGAGCGCCATAGCAAAAAGAACTATCTTCTTTTGACCAACCTTGTGGGATGTAAGGTCCAGAGAATACACCTACTAAGTATATATCTCCAGTTATTCGGTCAATACCTTTTTCTGTTTTTATTCTTTTTATAAGCTTTGCAAGCTGTGTTCCTGTTAAAGAAGGATCTCCAGAGAATTGGATATACATATCACTATATAGAGTATGATTTTTTACTCTATCTGCAGGATAGTTTACAGACGTGACAAATCTAAAGTCACTAGGAAGAGTGAAAAGCGCTGCAACCATTGTAAAAACCTTATTGTTACTAGCTGGTTTCATAGCTCTATTTTTTGCATAAGAGTACAGCTCTTTACCTGAGTTTGTTCTTTGAGCTGCAATGGCTATTTTGGCATCTGTTAAGCCGTATTTTTTTACTAGATATTGAATTTCACTACGTGTGTTAGCAGCGAAAGTACTACTGATAGATATAGTAAATATAGATAGTAATATTAATAACTTGGTTCTTTTATACAAAACTTTTGATCCGTATAGTTTTTCAAAACAATATTAACTTCAGATAATAGCATTTTATACGATATAAATACAGCTGATCATCGTAAGTTTTATACTACTTTTACTGAGTGTTTAAGTTGCTATATAGTGCTATAAAACCAAGACTTGTATTTATATGGTCATATGATATAATCGCTACCTGTAAAAATTATCGTGGGCAATTAAGTCCTTAGTTTTTTAATAACTGATAAACTGGCATTTTAAGTGAGGTGAGAGAGTATGCCAAGCGTTAGAGTTAAAGAAAGAGAACCTTTTGATGTTGCTCTTAGAAGATTTAAAAGATCTTGTGAGAAAGCTGGAATAGTATCTGAACTACGTCGTAGAGAGTACTTCGAAAAGCCAACTTGGGCACGCAAAAGAAAAAAAGCTGCAGCTGTTAAAAGAGCTTACAAAAGCAATATAATGGCTAGAAGATAGTTTTTTTATTTAAACCACCTCGAGAGCGTAATGCTCTCATCTTCACTAGGAATTCTTTTTTAAAATGTCACAAATTTTTGATCAATTGACTCTTGATATGAAAGAGTCTATGAAAAATAAAGATAAAAATAGATTAACGACTATTCGTATGGCTATGTCTGCTATCAAGCAAAAGCAGATTGATGAAAAAATAGACATTACAGATGAGATTGTAATAGCTGTTATTACAAAAATGATTAAGCAAAGACAAGACTCTTATAATCAGTATATGCAAGCAGATAGAGCTGAGCTTGCTGATGGCGAAAAAAGAGAGATTGAGGTTTTGACTAAATATATGCCTAAACAACTTAGTGATGAAGAAGTTGTAGCAATAGTTCAGAAAGCTATCGAAGATGTAGGGGCAACATCTATGAAAGAGATGGGCAAGATTATGGCAAATGTAAAAAAAGAATTAGCAGGTAGAACAGATATGAGTAAAGTTAGTGATATAGTAAAATCTAATTTAGTCTAATAAACTTTATCCTTGATATCACTATGGCAAAAAGAGTTTCAAATAGTTTTATAAAAGAGCTAGTGGCTAGTGCCGACATAGTTGATGTTGTCTCAAGATATGTTAATTTAAAAAAATCTGGTAAAAACTATAAAGGGTGTTGTCCTTTTCATAATGAAAAAACACCTTCATTTTTTGTAACACCAAGTAAAAGCTTCTTTCATTGTTTTGGCTGTCAAGAGTCTGGTGATGCTCTTACTTTTGTTAAGAAAATTAATAATTTAGAATTCATAGATGCTGTAAAAAGTTTAGCTGAGATAGTTGGTAAACCTATTGAGTACGAAAACTATTCCCAAGAAGATTTACAAAAAGAACAGTTATATAATAAATGTATTAGTTTTTTAGAGGTTGCCCAAAAATATTATCGCTGGAGTTTGGGCAATTCAGCAACCAAAGATAAAGCCATAAATTATCTTAAAAAAAGAGGGATTGATTCCAATTTAGCGAAAAGTTTTGGTATAGGGTATTCCCCTGAAGGTTGGAATAATATTACACAGCTTGCTAAATCAGCCAAAGCTGGCGAAGAAGTTCTAATTGATACAGGTTTGGCAATAAAGAATGAAAAGGGAAATATTTATGACCGCTTTAGAGGGAGAATTATGTTTCCTATTCGCAATATTCAAGGAAGTGTAATTGCTTATGGTGGAAGGGTTATCGATGATAATGATGGTGTTAAATATATAAACTCACCAGAAACAATAGTTTTCCAGAAGAATAATGTTTTATATGGTCTATATGAATATCGAGAATATAAAAAGAAAAATCCACAAAACTTAACTCAGAGTCTAGTTGTTGTTGAAGGCTACATGGATGTTGTTGGTTTAGCGCAACATGGTTTTTATAATGCAGTTGCTACATTAGGAACTGCTTTTTCACAGAACCATGCTAAGATCCTTTTCCGAGAAACAAACTCTGTTGTATTGTGCTTTGATGGCGATTCAGCTGGACAAAAAGCAGCACTTAGAACTATCAAAATAGTTTTACCTATACTGGACGGTAATAAAAAGTTAAAAATTTTGACTTTACTTGATGGGAAAGATCCTGATGATTTTATTAAAGCTTATGGTTTAGAAGAGTTTACTAATACTTTAGATAACGCTTTACCTGTTGCAGAATTTTTAATAAAAAACTTTATTGATGGTAAGGATCTTAGTAGAGCAGAATCTAAGGCAGAAGTAATAGAGAACTTAAAAAACTTTTTATCTGATGTTGAAGATAATATTTATTCAGAAAGTATCATAGCAACAATTGCTGAAAAGATAGGAATAAAAATAGAGCAAATTAAAAAACTATTAAAAATACGTAAGCATAATGTCTATGAAGGTTTACGGAGTACAAGTGATCATACTTTAAAGCAAAAAAGACTTTCAAGAAATTTGCGACTTGAAGAAAAGTTACTTGCGGAATTATTCGTAAATATTGCAGATTTTCGCATTTTATATCAAAATAACGATTTTGAGATTTTTCCTGTAACGAAAAATCTTGATTTTTTAATAAAAAGCTTGAAAATTTTAAAAGAAGACTCATCTAATGAAATAGAGGCTGTTATACTTATACAGCTATTGGCAGAGGATTATCCTGACTACAGAGAGTACTTCTTTGAATTATTAAGTTATGGAATTAATAATACTAGCAAAAAATCTGATGGCGAAGATTATTGTGATCAGATGCTAAATGATTTAAAAAGGATTGAAAAAGAAAGTAGAAAGTTAAGAATTAATTATTTGAAAGATTTACCATTTAGGACGGAGCTTCAGCAAATGGAAATCAAATATCTACTTTCTAAATTAAATAATTAAAATAAATAATAATCTATTGGAGTATTAGATGACAAAAGAAGATTTACTCTCAGATCTGAAAGATTTAATAATTGATGGTAAAGAAAGAGGTTATTTAACCAGAGCTGATATATTAGATGCTTTGCCTGGGGATGTTTCTGAAGATCCGAAAAAATATGAAGAGATAGAAGCGATACTTGTTGATGCAGGTATTGATGTCTATGATAGAACTCCTGAAATAGAAGAAGAAGATGAGAGAAAGGTTAGTGAAGCTAACCTTGATGATTTAAGAGGTAAAACATCAGACCCTATCCGTATGTATATGCGTGAAATGGGGATAGTTGATCTTTTAGATAAAAGAGGTGAGACTGATATTGCTATTAGGATAGAAGAAGGAACTACAGAAGTATTTAGTACAATCTTGAGCTATCCTATAGTTATAAAAACTTATATTGAAAGATTTCGTGAATTAGAAGAAAAAGCAGTAGATTATATGTCTTCTCAAGATATAGAAGAAGAGCCTGTTGCTAAATATATTCGTTTTAATGAAATTATGGCAGGATTCAGTGATGAGCAGGCAGCTGAAGAGAAGGTTGCTGAAGATGATCATGATGAGAAGATTGATACTCAGAGAGCTTATGAGTTCTTTACTAATCTTGAGAAAATGTTTGAAGAATATCAAGAGAAGCCTTCGAAAAAACTTTACAATAAAATTGTTAAAGAATTTGAGTGTTTAAGGCTTTCAACTTCGCATTTACAAAAATTAGTTGATTATATTAGACTTCCTTATGCACGTGTCAAAGATTTTGAAAGAAAGATTCTAAGATTATGTGTTGATAGAGCAAAAACTCCTAGAGCAGAATTCTTGAAAGTATATAAGATTGGCTCTACTGACTGGCTTGAAGCTTTAACAAAGAAATATAGGTTTACTGATAATATTGTTCGTGAAGTTCAAAACCTTACTAAGCAAATCAACCAATTCCAAAGTCTAATGATGATGGATATTGAAGAACTTAAGAATGTTAACGTAGAGATCTCAAAGAGTGAAGCTAAGATTACTCAGGCTAAAAAAGAGATGATTGAAGCAAACTTAAGACTAGTTGTTTCTGAAGCGAAGAAATATACAAATAGAGGCTTACATTTCTTAGATATTATTCAAGAAGGTAATATAGGTCTAATGAAAGCAGTAGATAAGTTTGATTATCGTAAAGGATTTAAATTTTCTACTTATGCAACTTGGTGGATTCGTCAAGCTATTACGCGTTCGATTGCGGATCAGGCTAGAACTATTCGTGTACCTGTTCATATGATTGAAACAATCAATAAGGTTAATAGAATTAAGCGCCAAATTTTGCAAGAAAAAGGCCGTGAAGCAACAGAAGAAGAGATTATCGAATATACTCCAAACATGACTAAAGATAAGCTTAAAAAGATTCTGAATATTTCACATACACCTATTTCTATGGAAAGTCCAATTGGTGATGATGAAGATTCTACTGTAGGTGACTTTATCGAAGATAAGAATAACTATTCTCCGATAGAAGCTGCTAACTTAGAAAATTTAAGAGAAGCTATTAAAGAGCTTATAGAAACTGGCTTAACAGAAAGAGAAGCTAAGGTTCTAATGATGCGTTTTGGTATCGGTATGAACACTGACCATACATTAGAAGAGGTAGGTAAGCAATTTAATGTAACAAGAGAGCGTATCAGACAGATTGAGGCAAAAGCTCTTAGAAAGCTTAAGCATCCATCTAGATCAGCTTTCTTAAAAACTTTCTTATAATCTATCTAAAAAATTAATTTGATATATATTTAATTTTACTTATCAAAGTTATTTTAAGATCTTATTGTATAATTCTTATAACATATCAATAACTACATATATTAAAATAAGCCTGAATAACCATAGAGATATCTTCTCAGGACACTTTTTAACTATTCTAATACCTATAGGTATACCAAAGAATGAGCCCACCAATAAACCTAAAAATGCTGGTAAATATAAATATCCAAAACTATACTGAGGGATTCCTAGAGTATTATAGCTTGATATAAGCATTGTAATAGTAGCTATTAATGCTGTAGGAAAAGATGTAGATACAGCCATTGCTGCACAGTTTTTCATAGGATAGTTATAATGTTTCATGTAGGGATTAACGATGCATGAACCGCCAATTCCAATAGTACTTGAAAGAAGTCCTGTAGTTGCTCCAAAAGTAAGGCATGATTTTTTAGAAGGAGTTATAGTATCTTTATTTATGTTGGAGTTTTTGAAGTGAAAAGTTTTTACTAGGCTTGTTAATAATACTGTTGCAAATAGAATCTCAATAGCTTTTGCTGGCATAAGTTGGCTTATTATTGTACCAAGTATTGCCCCTATTATAATTGAAGGTAATGAATCTTTTAAAATGCTTGTGATTAAGTTACCATGTTTAAAATGTTTATATGACCCATAGAGTGAGTTAACCATAATAAATGCTAGCGAAGTAGATACTGCTAGATGAATAGAGATTTCAGTTGACATACCTTGGTATTTACAGACAAATAGCATAACTGGAATAATAACAGCTCCGCCACCTGCACCTACCCAAGAAGAAAGTATACCAACAATCGTGCCACATATTAAATATATTAGTAGAATCATTGTTTATTAACATATTATTTATTTAAAATTAATTATATAAAGAGCTTTGCTATATATATAGTTAAACTGATTATTCTTTGAAAACATTTTCGTCTGATTATATGATTTGCTAATTGTGGGCTCTAAAATTAGATTCTAGTATCAAGTTCTAGAATGACATACTCTTTTCAGATTAGCTATACATAATATTTAACTAATATATAGTTTTACTATAATTCCTGTGCTAAGTTATAGTCATGTAATTACTTTTAAAATAGGCTTATATGAAAAAGTTATTTTATGTAATTTTGTTAATTTCATATTTAGTAACTCTTAATGGTTGTTTATTTGTACCATATGCTGTTGAGCAAGAAGCTGAATATTCTGAGAATTTTGATTACTCTGTTGTGCAGGTTAGTAATTCTGTGTTGGATTTATTTAAGGATAATAAAAATATCACCTTAACTAAAAGTATAATTACTAATGAAAGAGCTGTTATAGAGGGCAAGGTTAATTCTAAAAAATATCAAGGTACTTTTAGTATTAATATTTATCAGATCACAGAGAATGCTTCAAAATTAGAAATTAAGTATGATATCTTCGGTAATAAAGTAAGATCAAAAGAGCTCTTGTCGAAAGTCAGGAAGGAGTTAAAACATAAATACTCTTAATTAGATTAGCTTTAGAAATTCTTCTATATATTGCTTGTGAACTTTTACTACATCAGTATTTCTAAAATCACTTATTTGACACATTTCTAGACCACTATAGCCACATGGGTTAATATAACTAAATGGGGTTAGATTCATGTCTGTATTTATGGCGATACCATGGTAGGTTTTTCCTTGTTTAACTCTAAGACCTAAAGAGGCTATTTTTTTATTGTCTATATATATGCCGTGAGCATTTTCAATAGTGTGAGCATCTAAGTCGTAATGTTTTTTTAGCATACCTAAACAGGCTTGCTCAATAGTTGAAACTAACTTTTTAGCACCTAGTTTGTTTCTTTTTACATCAAGTAAAAAATATACAATAGCTTGACCAGGACCGTGATATGTAACTTGACCACCACGATCAGTTTCTACTATTGGTATGTTATGAGGGTTAAGAATATGCTCAGGCTTACCATGTTTACCTTGAGTAAATACAGGAGGGTGTTCAACAAGCCATATCTCATCACAAGTATTCTCAGTACGATTTGCAGTGAATTCAATCATATCTTTAAATACTTTAGAGTACTCTTGTAAACCTATGTCTTTTTGTTGAATTTGCATGATAGTATTTGTTATTTAATTA
This sequence comes from Francisella sp. LA112445, assembly GCF_012224145.1. Lineage (NCBI taxonomy): Bacteria > Pseudomonadati > Pseudomonadota > Gammaproteobacteria > Thiotrichales > Francisellaceae > Francisella > Francisella sp. LA112445. The sequence continues at coordinate 1,227,884 of NZ_CP041030.1, read as the reverse complement.
ATAAAACCTTAGAGAACCATATGTACTTCTGGGTGACCAGAAATTTCTTTATATATATTATCAAGTTGTTCTTTACTATCTGCTGTAAAAATAGCTGTTATAGATATGTATTTACCAGTTTTACTCTCTTTTGTGTTGAAATCTATTTCACTATGATTAGGCACATATTTTTCAAAAATGCTTAAAATAAATTCAACAGTTTCTTTTTGAGGGTTTGCCATTATTTTTATTGGAAATTGGCAGGGAAATTCAAAATAAGTTTCTTTATTTTTATTATCAGACATTTATTTTATCCTTGTTTAAAATGCTAAATTACCACCAGCCTTTTTGAGAGACATTATTTTGTGCTACTACTGGTACGCTTGCTATTTTCTCTTTTGAGCTACCTACTGTGATTACAAGGTTTCCTACAGGTTGGCCTTTAGATATTGGAGCTTTAAGCCCTGGAGTAAACTCGATACCTTGTTTTAAGTGAGGTATATAAGCTTTAGCAACTGTCTTATAGATATTTTGATTTGAAGCAACAGTTATTTTTTGTCCTGCTTTTGCATTAGGAATATTATTTGCACTAATTGTTACAGGTGAATTTGCTTTGTATAGTAATACGTTTTGATATTTTGTTAAAGCATATCTTAGTAGCTTAGCTGATTCAGAGTCTCTTTTAGCAGAACTATCTGTACCAAGAACTACAGATATAAATCTTTCGCCATCTTGTTTAGCTGAAGAAACTAGACAGTAACCAGCAGCACTAGTATGTCCAGTTTTCATTCCATCAGCACCATCAAATGTAAATAGAAGTTTATTTCTGTTGTTTTGTAATACGAAGTTATCATGTTTAGGGAATAGTTTAGTACACTTGGCTTTAGTAGAATCATCTAAACCACTAGCTGTATAACTTTGCATAACTTCACCATTAGAGCGGTCAAATTTAGGTAAACATTGTTTACGATCTGCGATGCTTACGGAAACTTGTTTTGTTGCATTCCAAACAAGGCCTTTATTATCATAAACTTTATATGCTTCTGGGAAGTTATATATATATGATCTTGCTAATAAGGCCATGTCATGAGCAGTAGTGTACTGAGTGCCTCCAGGTAAACCATCTGGGTTTGCAAAGTGAGTATTATTCATTCCAATAGCTTTAGCTGTTTGGTTCATTAGATCAGTAAATGCTTCTGTAGTACCGCCAATGTATTCAGCTAGAGCGATAGTTGCATCATTTCCTGAAACAACATCCATACCTGTTACAAGATCTTTAACAGAAACTCTAGCACCTGCTCTTACATACATTTTTGAACCGCCAGTGCTCGCAGCATTTTGGCTAATTGGAACCATAGTGTCCCATGTAAGGTTTCCAGCTTTAATTTCACTAGCGACTATATAAGATGTCATCATTTTGGTTAGACTTGCTGGTTCTCTTCTAACATCCATATTTTTTTCGCTTACGATATCACCAGTACGATAATCCATAGCTACCCACGCAGCGGCATCTAATTGGATATTTACAGGTTTTACGATAATTTCTTTTTGTTTTACACCACTAACGCCATTAAAGTAAGGGTCAGAGCTTGCAGATATATTTGGAGCTGCAATAGCTATAGATGTTGTTAAACTAGCTGTTAGTAAAGCTATTTTTTTTAAATTCATAATTATTCCCTCTTTAAAATTTGATTAAAGCGTACAAAATTGTTAAATCAATATTCGGCTATTTTAATATTTATGTAATATAAATACAAAGTTTTTTATGTTAGACTCTCACATAGTGTATCAGGTGTCTATAATTTAGCAAAAATAAAGGAGAAATTACTATGCTAAAAAATATACCTTGTGGAAAAGATATTCCAAATGATTTTAATGTAGTTATTGAGATACCTCAAGATAGTGATCCAATTAAATATGAGTTTTGTAAAGATAGCAATATGATTGTAGTGGACAGGTTTATGTCTTCTTCAATGAGATATCCAGCTAATTATGGCTTTGTGCCAAATACTCTATACGATGATGGTGATCCAATTGATGTTTTAGTTATTGCGCCATACCCTTTACTTGCAGGCTGTGTAATAAATTGCAGGGCTGTAGGTGTTTTCAAGATGGAAGATGATGGTGGTATTGATGCTAAAGTTATCGCAGTGCCAAATCATAAGTTGACTAAAGAATATGATCATATTAATGATATTCAAGATATTCCAGAAACTTTAAAACGTAAAATTGAGCATTTCTTCACACATTATAAGGATCTTGATTCTGGTAAATGGGTAGAAGTTGATGGTTGGGATAATGCTGATTTTGCTAGAAGAGAAATAGAAAAATCTGTTAAAAATTATAAGTAATCTATTTGATAAACCAATAAATATTCTGTTTTAATTAGTATACTTCTTTTGATAACTACTTTTTTAATAAAGCTAGTTTTAACTCTTTATAAGATTTCTTTATAAATTACTAGTGATAAACTTGGATTCTTTTGTCCTTTAATATTTTTGTCCTTTCCTATTTGTGATAATATCTTTGATTGAACATAAGAATTTTTATATAAGTTAGATAAATGAAAATAAATAAGTCAAAAAATATTAGATTATTGATACTTGATGTTGATGGTGTATTAACAGATGGTAAGATAATTATTTCTAATGATGGTAATGAGTACAAGAATTTTAATGTCAAAGATGGTTTGGGCCTAGTCTTATTGCAAAAACTAGGACTAAAAGTTGCTATTATTACAGGGAAAAGCTCTCAAATTGTAGCGGATAGGTTTACAAGTTTAGGATTGAGATCTGAAGATATATTTCAAGGACAGAAAAATAAGCTTAAAGCTTATGAGATATTAAAAGAAAGGTATAACCTTGGTGATGAGAATATTGCATATATAGGCGATGATTTGCCAGATATAACTTTAATGAATAAAGTAGGTGTTTCAGCAGCTCCAGCAGATTCGATTGATATCGTAAAAAATTATGCTGACTATGTTTGCTATCATAATGGCGGTGATGGAGCTGCACGTGAGTTTTGTGAATACTTGATAAAACAATTAGGTTTTTATGATAAAGTGCTTAAAGATTTTGTTGAGTTTGGTGGAGTAAGATAAAAGATAATGAGATTTTTTACTAAATATTCCTTCTTTGCAAATACTGTTTCAATTGTAGTGGTAGTTGTTTCAATACTTTATATAAGTTATAAAGCTCTTGAAGGTGGTATAAGGCCTGATGCCAAAGAAAAAATTAAAAGTAGAGTTGAACTAACTGCTTATAATTTTCACTATAATGAGTATGATAAAGAAGGTGATCTGAAAACAAACTTCATTTCTGAAAAGTTAGAGCAGTATACTAACCAAGACGTCAAAATGACGGATCTTATTGAAAAAAGTTATAAGAAAGAAACAGGTAAGAAGACTTGGCAAGTTAAATCTAAATATGGATTTTCAAGTAAAGAAACTAACGAAAATCTAATTCATCTATATGGTGGTGTAGATGCTATTATGTTTTCAAAGAAGAAAACAGATGATAATAAAGGACAAACACCTTCAGATGATAGTAAATACTCTCCAAGTAAGATATATATAAAAACTTCAGAGATGTACTATAATAGTGACACAAAAGATTTTTATAACAATAATTTTGTTAAAATGTATGATCCTAAAACTGGTAATAACACGACCGGTGTTGGAGTTAAAGGTAATGCAGAATCAAAGATTATTAACCTTAATCAAGATGTAAGGAGCTACTATGCGTCAAGCTAAATTAATGCTAGTTGCTCTAGGATTATTTTCATTATTTAACACTTCATTTGCTGTTAATACTAATGCTGTTGTAAAAGAAGATAACGTTACAGCAAACGAGAAAGAGAACAATTCAGTTGATAATGTTCTAAAAGAATATGGACCAATAACTATCTGCTCTGATAGGGCTGTATATGATTCAAATGAGAACAGATTGACATATTATGATAATGTCTTTGTTATGCAAATTCATCATAAACATATCTTATGTCATAAGCCACAGGTACTAAAAAAAGGTATAGAATATTTTGAGCGTGATAAAAAATACTCTTTTGAGCAGTTACAAGAAAAATGGCTAGAAGAGGCTAAAAAGCTTTGTGCTAGTGAAAAAGAATGTAACTTCATTTCTGGTCAGAAGCTTGTTGTGCAGTTAAATAAAGATAAAAAAGTTAAAACATTAACTATGGAATCTGAGGGTCTTGATAGATCACAGTTCTATACATATCCGACAAACTCTTCGCCAAACTTTATTGATAGTGAGAGAATTACCCGAGGACCTGTTACAGGTGTTGCTAAGAAAATTATATATAATGTTGTGAAAAAAGATTTAGAACTAGATAAAAAAGCAAAAGTTACTCAACATGGTAATAGGTATAAAGGTGAAAAAATTATCTATGATATAAAACATGATTTAGTTTCGATTCCAGGAAGTAGAAATAGACGTTCAACGATTGTACTAGAGGGCGTAACAAAGGCAACTAAAATTAATACAGGATTGACACCAATTTCTGATTATCATAAAGGTGATTCTAAAAAAACTCAAAAAAGTAGCATAGTTGACGTACTTTAAAAATGATTATAGGTTTAAGATGGAAAAATATACATTAGAAGCAAAAAGACTAGGTAAAAAGTATGGCTCTCGTTGGGTTGTGAATAACGTTTCTATGAAAGTTTCAACAGGTGAGATTGTTGGCTTATTAGGTCCAAACGGCGCTGGTAAAACAACATCTTTCTATATGATTGTTGGATTAGTTGCGGCAACTCGTGGAAAAGTCCGTATGGGAAGTGAAGATGTTACAAAGATGCCTATTCATCTAAGGGCTAGAAGAGGATTAGGTTATTTGCCACAAGAAGCTTCTGTTTTTAGAAAACTAAGTGTTGAAGATAATATTGTAGCTATTTTAGAAACACGCAAAGATCTAAGTAAAAATCAGATTGATGAGAAATTAAATGAGCTATTAGATGAGTTTAGTATTCAACATATTCGTAAAAGTCTAGGTATGGCACTTTCCGGTGGTGAGAGAAGAAGAGTTGAGATAGCTAGAGCCTTAGCTATGGATCCTAAGTTTATTCTCCTTGATGAACCATTTGCTGGGGTCGACCCAGTTTCAGTGATAGAGATTAAAGAAGTTGTACGACATCTAAAAGATCGAGGTATCGGTGTGTTAATTACTGACCACAACGTACGTGAAACTCTTGATATTTGTGAAAGAGCATATATCGTTAATGCTGGTAATATGTTAGCAGCTGGTACTCCAGAAGAGGTTCTTGAAGATGAGACTGTTAGAAAGGTATACTTAGGAGAAGACTTTAAATTATAGGTAATTATGAATATAGACATCTCAAAATCAAAAGTGATATGTGTTGGACGAAACTATGTTGAACATATCCATGAACTAGATAATGAAATCCCTGAAAGTCCAGTTATATTTCTGAAACCAAATTCAAGTATTTCTAATACCTTAAAGCTATCAAATAAAAGAGAAACTCATTATGAATGTGAGATGGTTTTTAGTTTTGATAATAACTCTAAGATAAAGGCAGTTGGAGTGGGGTTAGATTTAACTGATAGGGACTTACAATCAAAACTTAAAGCTAAAGGCTTACCTTGGGAATTAGCAAAGGCTTTTGATAATAGTGCTGTAGTTGGTGCTTTTGTCGAGATATCAGAGAGTGAGGTATCAAATCTAAGTTTTAGAGCATATAAAAATGATATTCTTATTCAGCAGGGTAATTATGATTTAATGATGTATAAACCTGATCAAATTATTAAATTCTTAAAAGATAATGATATTTCAATATGTGAAAATGATCTACTAATGACAGGTACACCTAAGGGTGTTGGTGTGGTAAATGCTGGAGATAAGTTTAAAATTGAGCTTTTTTGTGGTGATAATAAGATTATAGAAACAAGATTTTAGGTATATAAAAATATGTGGGCAATTGTAGGAAGTAGTGGTTTTGAGTCTTTTGATGATTTTGAAATTATAGAAGAGCTATCTAGAGAGACTCCCTTTGGGTTATGTTCAAATGGGTTGTTTAAGATAAAAATAGAAGGCACAGAAGCTTTGTTCTTAAATAGAACAGGGCTAGAAGAAAGTATATTGCCACATCAGATAAACTACAAAGCAAATATCTATGCTCTAAAGAAATATGGAGCAACTTCAATTATTGCATTATCTTCAGTCAGAAGTTTAAGAGATGAACTAAAACCTGGTGATATGGTTATCCCATATCAGTTTATAGATAGAACAAAATCTTTACGTGAATTTACATTCTGTGAGCAGGGGTTATTAAACTACGTATCCTTATCAAAACCAATTACAGAAAGTATTGCTGAAGAGATTAGAGAAAAGAAAGAAGAATTTGATTTTAATATTCATTTTAAACAGAGTTATGTTTGTATTGAAGGACCTCAGTTTCCTACGATAATGGATGCAAAATGTTTTCAAAGTATGGGTGGAGGAGTTATAGGAATGACTGCTTTCCCAGAGTTTGCATTAGCAAGGGAAGCAGGTCTTAATTATATAAGTTGTAACTTCATTGTTGACTATGTGCCGTGGTCATATGATGTTAGAAATTTATATAATGTTTTAGAAATTAGAGAGACTAATAATTCAAAGGCAGAGACTTTAGTTAAATGGTTAGTAAATAATTTGCCATTTTATGCTGAGAATGATTGTCACGAGCTTGGAATCGCAAGATATCTATCGACACCAATTGAATCCCTAGCTCCAAGTAAAAAAGCATGGCTAAAAGTCATAGCTAAAGATAACTCGAAGCATGAGAAAGCAAGAGAAGCGGAAGTACTTAAGAAGGTCCCAGATCTATATGGTGGTATTAAAGCAATTCCTCCAAAGCTTCAAGACCTTCTAACATTTATTGGTAAGTTTGACCGTGAAGGAAATAGAAAAGATCTTGAAGCAACTAGAAAAGCAGCAGCTTCTTTGAATTTATACAGTTATGTAAAAGAGCCTATTGAAAGTGTTGAGCATATTGAAATAGCTCATCAGGATGGGCACGATATCCCTGTTAGAGTATATAATCCCAATACTCAAGAGAAATTAAAAGCAATAGTCTTTTCTCATGGTGGTGGATTTGTTTCAGGAACTCTAGACTCATTTGATGCTTTTTGTAGAAAACTTGCTTTGACAACTAATAGAGTTGTATTTTCTGTAGATTATAGACTTGCTCCAGAGCATAAGTTCCCAGCAGGCTTAAATGATGTTGAGTGTGTTGCTGAGCATGTCTTCAAACATTCTAAGAAGTTTGGTATATCCAGAAAAGAATTTACGATGATGGGAGATAGTGCAGGAGCTAATTTAACTGTCCTAGCGACGCATAATCTTTTACGAGCAGATAAAGTAAAAGTAGCAAATAATATTATTTTATATCCATCTGTTGATTTATCTCATATGCCGACTAAATCATTAGATGATTTTGAAAGTGGTTATATTCTAACTAAAGCAAAAACTATGTGGTATTCTGAATTATATGTTCCAGAAGGAATGGATAAACGTTCTCCAGAGATTTCTCCTTTTTATATAAAGAAGCTAGAAAATATGCCTCGTACTTTGGTTATGACAGCAGGATATGATCCGCTTAAAGATGAAGGGTTATTATTCGCTGAAAGACTTCTTAGACATGATGTTGAGGTTCAACATTATCATTTTGATAGTTTAGTGCATGGATTTATTAATTTCTCAAAACTTATTCCTAAAGAAATGGATGTTTTACACTCAAGAGTTGTGAAATTCCTTGGATAAGTATTCAAGTAAATATGGTTGCGTAAACTTGTTTAATCACAGCTACATTTGAAATATAGTGTGGTTTGTATGATTAGAATATAATAAAGTAAAGTAAAGGTGCGAGTTTTATGTCTCAAGCTATACTATTTCTAAATGGTAAAGTTGATTTAGCGTTTTGTGAAAAGTATATACAAGATAATTTTTGTAATTTGAGTATCTTCTGTGCAGATGGTGCATATCAGAAGATAAAAAGTTCTCAAATGTTAAATACAAAAATTAAGAAAGTTATTGGTGATTTTGATTCATTCAGTGTATCTGATGATGATTTGTTTTTAATTGATGAGGATCAATATTCTACAGATTTCGAAAAATCTCTTAATTATATAATCTCACAAGGAGCTTCAAAGGTATTTGTATTTGGAGCCTCTGAAGGAGAAATGGATCATTTCTTATGTAATATTTCTATAGCGAAGAATTATATAAAAAAAATAAATATAGAATTTATCGATATATATTCTAGATACTTTTTTATTCCTAAGAATTTTTCTATAAAAGAGGTAATAGGCAGAATGTTTTCAGTGATGCCTTTTGGATCTGCAGAAGATATATATTATAATGGTTTAAAGTATCCGTTAAGTGGTGAAAGCTTAAGTATAAATACTAGTACAGGTGCAAGAAATTATGCCATAGAAGATACGGTAAATATAACGTATTCTTCTGGAGATATTTTATTGTTTATATCGCATGCAAAATATAAGGATAGATAAATGCTATTTTGTAATGAAGCTAAAAAGCAGCTAAAGCAACAAGATGTTAATTTAAAAACAGAATTTGAAAAAGATAGTGATAGAGTCAATAAGCTGTCTTTGAATTATGATGGTGTATATTTTGATTTTTCAAAGAATCTTATTAACGAGAAAATTTTAGCAACTTTAGTAGATTCTGCTGAAAAGTCTAAGCTTAAAGAGAAAATCTCACAAATGTTTATAGGTGAGAAAATCAACTCTACTGAAGATAGAGCTGTGTTACATACGGCATTACGTGATTTTTCAAATACCCCTTTAATTGTAGATGGTCAAGATATTCGTCAAGAAGTCAAACAAGAAAAACAACGTGTGAAAGAGCTTGTTGAAAAAGTTACATCTGGAAGTTGGAAAGGTTTTTCTGGTAAAAAAATTACAGATATTGTAAATATTGGCATTGGAGGTTCTGATTTAGGGCCTAAGATGGTGGTTAGAGCTTTGCAACCTTATCATTGTACTGGTCTTAAAGTGCATTTTGTTTCAAATGTTGATGCTGACTCTTTATTACAGGCTCTACATGTAGTTGACCCAGAAACTACTTTATTTATAGTTGCTTCGAAGTCCTTCTCTACAGAGGAGACTCTTTTAAACTCGATATCTGCTAGGGAGTGGCTGCTTGATCATTATGAGGATTCAAAAGCAGTTGCTAATCATTTTGTTGCGATATCAAGTAAACTAGATAAAGTTGCAGAGTTTGGTATAGATCTAGAGCATTGCTATAAAATGTGGGATTGGGTTGGTGGTCGTTATTCATTATGGTCATCAATAGGTATGTCGATAGCTTTTGCTATAGGTTATGATAATTTCGAGAAATTATTAGCTGGTGCATATTCTGTAGATAAGCATTTTAAAGAAGCTGATTTTAGCAAAAATATTCCAGTGATAATGGGATTATTAGGTAGTTATTACTCATGTGCTTATAATAGCCAGTCTCAAGCATTATTACCGTATGATGAAAGATTGTGTTACTTTGTAGACTACCTTCAGCAGGCTGATATGGAAAGTAATGGCAAGTCTGTAGATTTACAAGGGCAAGCTGTTGACTATCAAACTGGGGTAGTTCTGTGGGGCGGTGTTGGGACAAATGGACAGCATGCATTTCATCAATTGCTGCATCAAGGTAATGTTTTTATTCCGGTAGATTTTATAGCTGTTGCAAATAGTCATCATAATTATGAAAATCACCAACAGGCTTTACTTGCTAACTGTTTTGCTCAGTCTCAAGCACTAATGTTTGGACAATCGTATAATATGGTTTATAATGAGCTCTTAAAATCTGGTTTAAGTGAATCTGAAGCTAAAGAGTTAGCACCTCACAAAGTAATACCAGGTAATAGGCCAAGCACAACTATTCTATTGGAAGAGCTAAGCCCATATTCATTAGGACAGCTAATAGCATTATATGAGCATAAAATATTTGTTCAGGGTGTTTTATGGGATATTAATAGTTATGACCAGTGGGGTGTTGAACTTGGTAAAAAGCTAGGAAAGAATATTTTGAAAGCTATGGATGATGGTTCATCTGATGAGTACAAACATTTAGATGAGTCAACTAAGCAGCTTATAGCTAAGGTTAAAAGTTAGAGAATGAATTTTTGTAAAAGGAAAGGTTTTTCATTAGTTGAGGTTATGGTAGTTATTGCTATTATGACAATACTTATGATGGCTGCTATTAGTTCCTTTACCTTTTACTATAAAACATTTGCTGAAACACGTCTTACTAACTTACAAAAGATGATTGAATTTGCTGTTATAAAGGCACGCACAGATAGTAAAACTGTTATTGTTTGTGCAGCAACGCCTGATAGCTTTGATTCAAACGGTAGGTTAGATGAAAATAGTTTTAGCTGTTTAAATTCAACATCATGGAATGATGAACCTCTTGTTGCTTTTGAGAGTGATGATGGTACAGATACTTATAATGGTGTAAATGATAAGATAATTGCGAATTTACCTAAAGGGCATGGAGGACATCTCTTTGTTAATTTATCAGGTAGTCCAAGCTATGTGAAAATTAGTCCTAATGGGTTTATGGCAACAGGAAATGGAAATATTACATATTGTGATAAATCTAACAAGTACCAAGCAGCTTTAGTTATTAATTTAGTAGGTAGAGTTGTTTATACAGATAGTCACACTAAAGATGGTGGTGGACTGTATACTTGTGGATAGTTTTTATGTTTATTGATTAGAGGAGAAATACAACAATGACTAATGGTAGAATACCTATGACTCCAGCAGGAGAGCAAGCTTTAAGAGCAGAGCTAGATCAACTTAAAAAAGTTGAGAGACCAAATATTATCGAAGCTATTGCTGAAGCGCGTGACCATGGTGACTTAAAAGAAAACGCTGAATATCATGCTGCAAGAGAGAAACAAGGTATTATAGAAGGTAGAATTAAAGATATCGAATCAAAGCTTTCAAATGCTCAAGTTATTGATGTGACAAAAATTTCTGCTAATGGTATGGTTATCTTTGGATCAACAGTTACAGTTATGAATGTTGATACTGAAGAAGAAACAACTTATAAGATTGTTGGTGAAGATGAAGCAAATATTGATAATCATAAAATATCTGTAGCAGCACCACTTGCTCGTGCTTTAATAAAAAAAGAAGAGGGCGATGAGGTTGTTTTAGATACTCCAAAAGGTAAAGTAACATACGAAATAGTAGAAGTAGAGTATAGATAATAATCTACTACTTTAAAGTTACTTATAATTAATGTGCTTTTTGCAAATTTAAATATTAGAATAAAATTTTGTGAAACTATTAAGCTAAGTAGCTAGAATTAAATTAGTTTTTATTTCTAAGTACTTATACTTACTACAATCGGTGGTTCCCTAAAAAGTCTTTTATGAAAAAAATTATCATTAAGGGTGCAAAAACCCATAATCTAAAAAATATTGATGTTGAAATACCTAGAGATAAACTAACTGTTATTACAGGGCTTAGTGGTTCGGGTAAGTCATCATTAGCTTTTGATACACTATATGCTGAAGGGCAAAGAAGATATGTTGAGTCTTTATCATCATATGCAAGACAATTCTTATCAATGATGGATAAGCCAGAAGTTGAGCATATCGAGGGACTTTCACCTGCTATCTCAATAGATCAAAAAACAACTTCTCATAACCCTAGATCAACAGTTGGAACAGTTACTGAAGTTTATGATTACTTAAGAGTATTTTTTGCTCGAGCAGGTACGCCTAGATGTCCAACACATCATATAGAATTAAAGGCTCAGACCATAAGTCAAATGGTTGATAAAATTTTAGAGTTTGATGATAACTCTAGGTTAATGATATTAGCACCAGTAGTTTCAGAGAAAAAGGGTACTCACCATACACTATTAGATAAGATATTAGCTCAAGGTTATATTCGAGTACGAATTAATGATGAGTTTTATAACCTTGATGAAGATCATCCAGAATTAGATCGATATAAGAAGCATAATATTGATGTTGTGGTTGATAGATTTAAACCTAAAAAAGATAATCAACAACGTATTGCAGAGTCTATAGAGACAGCTCTAGATTTGGGCGAAGGTATTGTTAGATTAGTGAATATGAGTGATGAACATGCTGAAGATATTTTATTTTCATCAAAGCATGCTTGTCCTTTATGTAATTTCGCTCTAAAAGAACTATCACCTAGAATATTCTCATTTAATAGTCCTTTAGGAGCATGTAGTAGTTGTGATGGTCTAGGAGTTAAAGAGTTTTTTGATGAGAAAAAGATTATTATAGATCCTAGTTTGTCTTTAAAAAGTGGCGCTATCGTAAAATGGAATAAAGCGAATCAATATTATTACTCCCAATTAGAATCTATAGCTGCGCATTATAAATTTTCTTTAGATGAGCCTTTTGAAAAACTGCCGAAAAAAATTCAAGATATAGTCTTATATGGCTCAGGTGATGAGATGATTAAGATGACTATTGACTCGATAAGAGGCGGTAGACAAGTTAGAAATAAGACATTCGAAGGCGTTATTCCACATTTTGAGCGCAGATATTATGAATCTGATTCAGATATGGTTAAAAAAGATCTTTATGAATTAATGAGTAATCTTACGTGTAAATCGTGTAATGGTGCTAGAGTTAATGAATATGCTAGGAATATCTTTATAGCTGATAAGAATATTGCAGATGTTTGTGCTTTATCGATAGAAGATCTATTAAATTGGTTAGATGGCTTAGAGTTTGTTGGTCAACAGCAAGTAATTGCTGAAAATTTACTTAAAGAAATCAAGTTAAGAGTGCAGTTTTTAGAAAATGTAGGTTTAGAGTATTTAAGCCTTGCTCGACAGGCAGATACTCTCTCTGGTGGTGAAGCTCAGCGTATTCGTTTGGCAAGTCAAATAGGTGCTGGTCTTGTTGGAGTTATGTATATATTAGATGAACCATCTATAGGTCTTCATCAAAGAGATAATCAACGTCTACTTGATGCTTTACATAATTTAAAAAACCTTGGAAATACTGTGATTGTAGTAGAGCATGATGAAGATGCTATTCGTCAGGCTGATTATATAATTGACATGGGTCCAATGGCAGGTGTTCATGGTGGTGAAGTTGTAGCTGCGGGAAGCTATAAAACTATCGTTAGTAATAAGAAATCTCTTACGGCAGATTATCTTAGTGGACGTAAAAAAATAGAAGTGCCACAAAAACGCCTAAAAGCAAGTAAAAATAGATACTTGCAGATAAAGGGAGCTACTGGGAATAATCTTCAAGGTGATGATCTAAAAATTCCAATAGGAGTACTTACTTGTGTAACAGGTGTTTCAGGCTCTGGTAAATCGACACTTATAAATAGAACTCTATATCCTTTAGCATCAAGATTGCTAAATAGAAGTACTTTAGTGCCAATGGAATATCAATCACATAAAGGCTTTAATCATTTAGATAAAGTTATTGATATTGATCAATCACCAATTGGAAGAACTCCACGTTCAAATCCTGCAACTTATACTGGTGTATTTACACCAATTCGTGAGTTATTTGCAGCTACTGCAGAGTCAAGATCTCGAGGCTATACAGCAGGTAGATTTAGTTTTAATGTTCGAGGTGGTAGATGTGAGGCTTGTCAAGGTGATGGTGTTATTAAGGTAGAGATGCACTTTTTGGCAGATGTATATGTTGCATGTGATGTTTGTGAAGGTAAGCGTTATAACCGTGAAACATTATCAGTACAGTACAAGGGTAAAAATATCTACGAAGTTTTAGAAATGACTGTTGAAGATGCTCTAGTGTTTTATGATGCTGTTCCAAGTATTAAAACTAAGCTTCAAGCATTAGTAAATGTGGGCTTATCATATATTAAACTAGGTCAGAGCGCTACTACATTATCTGGAGGAGAAGCTCAGCGTGTAAAACTAGCTAAAGAGCTTTCTAAACGTTCTACAGGTAAAACTTTATATATACTTGATGAGCCTACTACAGGTTTGCATTTTTATGATATCCATCAGCTTTTAAAAGTAATTATGGATCTGCGTGATAAGGGTAACACTGTCGTAATTATTGAACATAATTTGGATGTTATAAAAATGGCTGATTGGATTATTGACTTAGGTCCAGAAGGTGGTAATAAAGGTGGTCAGATTATATTTGAAGGAACTCCTGAAGATATCATAAAGTGCAAGAAGTCATATACTGGTAAATATTTAAAAAATTTACTTTAATTAAGAAGTTGGTATTTCACTTAGATTATTAGGTTTACAAATAACTACATAAATCAAAATAGTTAGTAAGCCTAAAAAGTATATAACCTGTACCCATGCAAAAGCAGATGAAGATATAATAGAATCAAAACTTATATTTTTAATTCCTGATAAAGTTGCTAAAACTACACTTGCCCAAGATATAGCAAAAGCGTTTGTAAGTTGAATTATTGAACTATTAACTATTGTTGCTGGACTCATATGATCATCATTTTCAATAGAGTTATATATTCCAGCGTTACAGACAATTGTAAACATACCAAAGCATATGCCAATTATTACAAGTAGGGCAGAGAATACAAAAAAGTTAAAATGGATAAAAATTACTCCTAAACTCAAATATGTAACAGCCATTACAGTAAGATTGATCACGAAGAATTTATAAAAATGTAAGTTTATCAAAACCTTTTTTACTATTTTTTTAACATACCAAGCAGGCATTATAAAAAACATTAATGCTAATCCAGACTCAAAAGCAGAGAAGTTTTGCTTTGTTTGTAAATATAGGGGAATAATGAAAGACATTCCCATTATAACAAGTCGAGTCGTAGAACTTATAATAGTAAGATATTTAAAACAGCTATTTTTAAAGATATTTAGGTTAATGACAGCATTATCACTTAATAGTGTTGCATGACGTAGATAAAATATAAAAAGAACTATTGCAATAACAAGCATTAGCCATTTGATATTTGGGAGTATACTTGTATCGATTATAAGATCTATAAAGAACATTAATAAAGCAATTGATGATCCAAGGATTAAAAATCCTTTAAGGTCAAATTTTCTAATTTTGATTGTTGAAATGTTTGGTAAGTAAATACTTATTAACACTATACAAGCTAAGACAATAGGAAGATTAATAAAAAAAATCATTCTCCAGCTAATATAAGTAGTCATTGCGCCTCCGAACAAAGGTCCTATAACAGGCCCTAGTGTGGCAATGACAGCAACTATTGACATCGCTGTTAATCTATCATTTTTAAATATTCTGACCATTGCTAAACGAGCAACTGGTGCTGTAAATGCTCCAAAAGCACCTTGGAAAGCCCTAAATATAACTAAACTAATAATATTTGTTGATAATCCACAAGCCACAGAAGAAATTATAAATCCTATCAAAGATATGATAAGAAGTTTTTTGCAACCTATTTTATCTGAGACCCAACCTGATGCTGGGATAAATAGCCCTAAAGCTAGTAGATAAACAGTTACAGCTACCTTAAGGGTGATTGCATTTACGTGAAAGTCATTGGCAATCTGAGGAAGTGCGGTGTTTAGAGCTGAACCATCAATTAGTTCAATTAGAAAAACTATGCCGATTGTATAGGCAATTATTTTATTTTTATCCATTAATATAACAAACCATCTTAATTTTTTGACAAAAGATCAAATTAAGCTAAGAATCAAAAGTATCTGTATTGCTTAATATTGTGAGAGTATTATACAATTATTTAATAAAACAACTAGCTAATAGGCAATTTTTTTAATATAGTATACTAGTCAAAATTATATTTTAAAAATTCAAAGAAAATAGGATAGTAATAATCATATGGCACAAAAAAATGATAATAAAAATAATATGATAAAAAATATTATTTTTTGGGTGTTGATCATTGGTGGAATGTTGCTGCTTTTCAATGGTATTAATGATACAAATTCATCATCTAACAGTTTAGATTATTCTACTTTTGTATCAAAACTAAAAGACAATCAAATAAGTTCAGTTGATGTAGATGGAAGAACAATCAAAGGTAAAACTAATTCTGGTGAGAGTTTTGTAACTTATGCGCCGCTTTTAGATGGTAGTTTGGTTAATAAACTTGAAGATAGTAAAGCTACAATTAAAGCTAAAGCTCCAGAAAAGCCAAATTTATTCTTAGCTTTCTTACTAAACTGGTTGCCTATGTTGCTTATATTTGGCTTTTTCATATATATGATGGTAAAAGCTGGTGGTGGAAGTAAAGGTGGACCTTTCTCTGTTGGTAAGAGTAAAGCAAAATTACTCGGCGAAGATGAGATAAAAGTAACTTTAGAAGATGTAGCAGGTGTTGATGAAGCAAAAGAAGAGGTCGCTGAGATTGTTGATTTCTTACGTGAGCCAAAAAAATATGAAAAAATTGGTGGTAAGATTCCTAAGGGCGTATTAATGGTTGGACCTCCAGGAACTGGTAAGACTTTATTAGCTAGAGCTATTGCTGGCGAAGCGAAGGTTCCTTTTTTCTCTATTTCAGGTTCTGACTTTGTTGAGATGTTTGTTGGTGTTGGTGCATCTCGTGTACGTGATATGTTTGATCAAGCAAAGAAAAAAGCACCTTGTTTAGTGTTTATTGATGAGATAGATGCCGTTGGAAGACATCGTGGCTCTGGCATGGGTGGTGGTAATGATGAGAGAGAACAAACTCTTAACCAAATGCTTGTGGAGATGGATGGTTTTGCTGATAATGAAGGTGTTATCGTTATTGCTGCAACAAACAGACCTGATGTTTTAGATAGAGCATTATTAAGACCTGGTAGATTTGATAGACAGGTTGATGTAGGCTTACCAACAGTCAAAGGTCGTGAATCTATATTAAAAGTACATATGAAAAAAGTAGCTCTTGGTGATGATGTGAGAGCAGACTGGATTGCTCGAGGAACTCCTGGTTTCTCAGGTGCAGAGTTAGCAAACCTTGTTAATGAAGCAGCTTTATTTGCAGCTAGAGAATCAAAAGAAAAAGTCACAATGGCTGATTTTGAGAAAGCTAAAGATAAAATCCTTATGGGTTCTGAAAGAAGAACTATGGCTATGACTGAGAAAGAGAAAAAACTTACAGCTTATCACGAAGCAGGCCATGCAATTATTGGTAGATTAATGCCTGAACATGATCCTGTTTATAAGGTAAGTATTATCCCTAGAGGTAGAGCATTAGGTGTAACTATGTATATGCCACAAGGTGATACTGTTAGCCAAAGTAGATTAGTACTTCACGGACGTCTGTGTAGTATATTTGGTGGTAGGATAGCAGAGGAGCTAATTTTTGGTTATGATCATGTAACTACTGGAGCATCTAATGATATTCAAGTAGCTACAGATATCGCGCGTAATTATGTAGCTCGCTGGGGCCTTTCGGACTCTATGGGTACAATCTTATACGATGTTGAAGATGATGGTCCATTCGGTGGTAATGGTGGCAAATCTGCTAAACTTTCAGATTCTACAATTCGTGAGGTTGACTCAGAAGTACGTAAGCTTATTGAGACAAGTTATCAGAAAGCTAAAAAGTTACTTGAAGAAAATATAGATATATTACATGCAATGGCAGATGCTCTAATGAAATATGAGACTATAGATGCTATGCAGGTAGATGATCTAATGACAAGACGAGATGTACGTGAGCCTGGAGATTATGGTGATAGCTATAAGCCAAAAGAAGAAAATGCTAAAGTTATTGCACCTATTGCTGCCGAGCAAAATGATTCAGATAATACTTCTTCAGAAGATAATCTTTAATATATAAACTCTTAATCTTAATTTAAATATTCCTTGTATAAATTAAGCATTTCATATAAATTAAAAATAATTAATTGTATAAATATATTAGAAAAATAAGAAAATTTTTTTAATTATGCTAATATAAACCAAGAGTTTTAAATATTACTATAAATAAGGAAAGAGATATGTCATTACCTACTCCTCATATAGAAGCACAAACAAAAGAAGAATTTGCTAAAACTGTAATAATGCCGGGAGACCCTTTAAGAGCTAAATATATAGCTGAGAACTATTTAGAAAATATTACTAGAGTGAATGCAGTTAGAAATATGTTTGCTTATACTGGTACTTATAAAGGTAAGAAAGTAAGTGTAATGGGTTCAGGCATGGGTATGCCAAGTATGGGTATTTATGCTTATGAGCTTTTCAAATACTATGATGTTGAGAATATCATTAGAGTTGGTTCTGCAGGTTCTTATAAAGCAGAATTAGAAGTGTATGATGTCGTTCTAATTAATGAAAGCTATGGTGAATCTGATTATATAAAAATTACTACTGGTGAAAATGTCCGTAATGTTTCTGCTAGTGAGGAGTTAAATCAAAAGCTAATAAAATCAGCAGAAAGGTTAAAGGTTGAACTTAAAGTTGCCAAAGCACACTGTAGTGACGTTTTTTATAGAAAAGATGAGCATGATTACAAACAAATAGTTAAAAATCATAAGTGTGGCTTAGTAGAGATGGAAACAGCAGCATTATTTGCTACAGCTAATGAGCTTGGTAAAAAAGCAGCTGCAGTTGTTACTATTTCTGATAGTTTCATCACAGGTGAATCAACTACTTCTCAACAAAGAGAACAATCATTTACAAATATGATGGAAGTTGCTTTAGGAATCGTTGACGAAAAATAACCTATAACTTTAAATCTTTTTTTAATTTTTCTATCGCTTGTTTAGTATATTTATTCACTGGTATAGCTTTGTCATTTTTAGGTTTACTATAATCTATAGTTATATCTATCCTATTCACTTTTGAAAAAAAAGTAGTTTTATTTAACATATTAATAAACTGATCATGAAGTTCTTTAATTTTTGATTTTAATATCTCTCTATCACTTTGTAGAATAATTTTTTGAGGAGAATAAAAAACAACTTCTGTTTCATTCAAATATGGTAAATTTAATTTTTTTAATTCTTTATTTGCAACTTCTAGAGTCGTTTTTAGATGTGAAACTTTACTTATAAGTTCTTTGCTAGCATAAGTTGAATTGGTTATTTTTGTGCGAGTTTTGTGCAAGTTAATTTTAGCGACTTTTTCAGGGACTACTTTTATGCTCATTATTTTTAGTAAACTCTTTTTGCATTCTCTAACTGAGAATAGAATATTTGAACAGCTTTGTCTATAGCTACTGACCGACCTTGTTTTGAGCATGCTTCAATTTTGTATTGTTTTGGATATATTTGTCCTGAATTTTCATCAGAAATTTGAAGTTCAACTTTATTGTTAATGCAGTAATTTTTGTTAATATAAGTACTGTTATAGTTCAGTAATTTTAGTGTAATATAAATATTTGCAAGATCTTTGTTATTAACAATTGTATAGTTATTAACTTTTAGGAACTTTTCTAATGAATTATAAAAAAATCCACTATTTTGTTTATCTACATATATTTGTATGCTTCTTTTAAAATTTATAAGTTCATTCTCTATATTATTTAATTCTAGTATTTGTTGATCAATATTTATATCAGGAGCTAGTATTAGTAATGTTCTGAGGCTACTTTTTATAGTTTTAACATTGCTATTTATTCTTTGTGCTATATCAAACCTATAAAGATAGCTTTTATTTTGTGTATTAACTAAAGATTTAGTTGCTTGTTTAATATTGCTGTTTATTATGTTTTGTAAGTCGATGATAGTTTGTCTTTTATTTATTTGTATTTCAATATAATAGGTGTTGTACGATTTTGCTTGATTGACAATATTGTAATTAGGGATGTTAAGTTTAGCTGTTTGAGTTGTGACTTGTTGGATTAGCCTTTGTGAGACATTATTGTTATTTATAATATTTTCAAAGCTTGTAGTTGAAGAAACTATAACCTGTAGCCTTTGGGTCATATCAGCTAAAGCATTGCTAGTTGCTTGATCTAGACTATCTCCTGTTCCAAAGCCATATAATAGATTATCTGAATTATTTTGTTCATTTATATACCAATTTGGGGCTATAGGGTTAGGCTTGTCTATAATATGATCAGGAGTTTTTATTGTATTTATTTTTGTTTCACTATTATTAAAATTAAGCGGATTATAATACTCATGTGCGGTACTACATCCTGAAAGTGCTATACAGGCTAAGCTAATAAATAAATACCTCATTATTATAAGTTTTTGCCTATAATTGTTATAATATTGTAACTATCTTAATTTAAATTTCTCACAAACTCTATATAATGTATGTTCAGAGTATTATATTTATTATAATTTTATAAGAGAGTTGGTTAAATAATAATGTTAGGTTTAGTTCAAAAAATTATTGGTAGTCGTAACGATAGATTTATAAAAAAGATTTCTAAAACAGTTGAAAAGATTAATTCACTTGAGTCTGAAATAGAAAAACTTACAGATCAAGAACTTAAGGGTAAAACAACTGAATTTAAAGAAAGGTTAGGTAAAGGTGAGACTTTAGATAGTTTACTACCAGAAGCTTTTGCTGTTGTTAGAGAAGCTGCAAAAAGAACTAAAAATATGCGTCATTATGATGTTCAGCTTATTGGTGGTATAGTTCTGCATCAAGGTAAAGTGGCTGAAATGAGAACAGGTGAGGGTAAAACTTTAGTTGCTACATTGCCTGCGTATCTAAATGCTTTGACTGGTGAAGGTGTTCACGTAATAACAGTGAATGATTATCTTGCCAAGCGTGATGCTGAATTAATGAGTGAAATTTATGAGTTTTTGGGTCTAACAGTCGGTGTAATTGTTGCTGATCTAGATCCTGAGCAGCGTAAAGAATCTTATGCCTGTGATATTACTTATGGTACAAACAATGAGTTTGGTTTTGATTATCTTAGAGATAATATGGCTTATGAGAAAGATCAACAAGTCCAAAGAAGCCGTAATTACGTAATTATAGATGAAGTTGACTCAATTTTGATTGATGAGGCGAGAACTCCTCTAATAATTTCTGGCGCCTCTGATGATAGTTCTGATATGTATAATCTTTTTAATAGATTAGTACCTTTCCTACAAAAGCAAGATAAAGAAGAAGTAGAAGAAGGACAAGAGCAGAAAGATTTTTACGTTGATGAAAAATCAAAAAATGCATATCTAACAGAAAAAGGTTATGCAAAGATTGAAGGTATGCTTAAAAAAGAAGGCGTACTTGAAGAAGATGATAACCTTTATAGCCCACATAATATTACAAAAATGCATTATTTAAATGCTTGCTTAAGAGCACAATCTTTATATCAACTAAATGTTGATTATATTGTGCGTGATCAAGAAGTTGTAATTATTGATGAAAGTACAGGTAGAGCGATGCCTGGACGTAGATGGTCAGATGGTTTACACCAAGCTATTGAAGCAAAAGAAGGTGTTAAGATAAATGCTGAAAACCAAACAATGGCATCTATCACATTCCAAAATTTCTTTAAGCTATATAATAAAATAGCAGGTATGACAGGTACTGCAGATACTGAGGCTTTTGAGCTTCATTCTATCTATAATCTAGAAGTTATAATTATACCAACAAATAAACCTCTAATTAGAAAAGATCATCATGATGAGATCTATGGAAGTGTTAGAGAAAAGTTTGATGCTATAGTTGTTGACATCAAAGAGAGAATTTCTAGAGGTCAACCTATATTAGTTGGTACAGCTTCTATTGAAGCATCAGAAGTTCTATCAACTTTATTGAAAAAGAAAAAGATTAAGCATAATGTCCTAAATGCTAAGCAACATGAGAAAGAAGCTGGTATTATTGCAATGGCTGGTTATCCAGGTAATGTGACAATTGCGACAAATATGGCAGGTCGTGGTACAGATATTATCCTTGGTGGTAACTGGGAAGTTGAGGTTGCAGAGCTAGAAGATCCTACAGAAGAAGATATTGCTAAAATCAAAGCTGATTGGCAAGAACGTAATGAGACTGTAAAAAAAGCAGGTGGTTTATGTATCATAGGTTCAGAAAGACATGATTCGCGTAGGATTGATAACCAGTTAAGAGGGCGTGCAGCTCGTCAGGGTGATCCAGGTGAGAGTAAATTCTATTTATCTATGGATGATAATCTTTTAAGGATTTTTGCATCTCAAGGTATGGCTGAGAGAGTTAAAAAAGGTCTTAAAGGTGGAGAGTCTTTAGCATTTGGATTTATGTCAAAAGTTATCTCAAAAGCTCAAGGGAAAGTAGAGAACTATCATTTTGATATTCGTAAAAATCTTTTAGAGTATGATAATGTTGTAAATACTCAGCGTAAGGTTATCTATGAGCAAAGACAGGCTTTCTTAGATGCTGATGATGTTAGTGATATTTTAGCTGATATACGCATAGATGTAGCAGAGCAATTATTCCATGATTATATCCCTGCAGGTTCTATGCATGAACTATGGGATTTAGAAGGTTTAGAAAAAGCCCTTAAATCAGACTTTATGATAGAGGTTGATTTACAAAAATTATATCAAGAAAATGATAATCTTGGTGAAGAAGATTTAAAAAAACTTGTAAGAGATGCAATTACTCTAGAGTTCGATGAAAAAACAAAAGAGTTAGAACCTGAAGCTGTTAAACAGTTTGAAAAATTCTCGTTATTACAAGGTCTTGATAATCACTGGCGTGAACATTTAAGCTCGATAGATCATTTACGTAATAGTATCAATTTACGTGGCTATGCACAAAAAGATCCTAAGAATGAATATAAGAAAGAAGCTTTTGAACTTTTCTCAAGTATGCTTGATAGTTTTAAATATGAAGTTATATCTTCTTTAGCTAAGATTAGAATCTCTACAGAAGAAGAGACTCAAAGAGCTCAACAAGAGTGGAAAGAATCTATGGGCGATATCATAGCAGAACATGAAAGTGTCATTGATAATAACCAAAGAGAAGATGAGCATGAGCAACAACAAGAAGAAGCTCCTAAAGTTCAGCAAGTCAAAAGAGAAGGTCCCAAGATAAAAAGGAATGATCCTTGTCCATGTGGTTCCGGTAAAAAATATAAACAGTGTCATGGGAAAGTAGAGTAGTTTCTTTATCGGGTTATACGATTTATCTTTGATATAATACTCATTTATTTATATATAAAAATTATGAAAAATTACTTATTACAAATAGAGTATTTCGGTAAAGACTATTGTGGTTGGCAAAGACAGTCTCATTCTCCTAGTATTCAAGAAGAGTTAGAAAAAGCTCTATCTAAAATTGCAAACCATCATATAGAAGTAACTTGTGCTGGTAGAACAGATACAGGTGTACATGCTACTTCTCAGGTCGTTAACTTCTATTCTGGTGCTGAGAGATCTTTAAGTGCATGGCAAAGAGGAGCTAATGCATTACTGCCTAAAGATATTAAAATATTAGATGTAAAAGAAGTAGCTAGTGATTTTAACTCAAGGTTTTCTGCTATAAATAGAACGTATAACTACATTATATATAACTCTACCATAAGTTCACCTATTTTTGCGGAGCATTGTTTATGGGAAAACCGCCAACTTGATATTAAAAAGATGAATCATGCTTGTAAATATCTTTTAGGAGAGCAGGATTTTAGCTCTTTTAGATCATCACAATGTCAGTCTAATACACCCTTTAGAAATATTCAAAAAGCGGAGTTTATTAAACAAGGTAATTTTATAGTTTTTGAAGTTATTGGGAATGCTTTTTTACATCATATGATTAGAAATCTAGTAGGCTCACTACTAAAAATAGGCTTAGGTTTGCAGTCACCAGAATGGATAAAAGAGCTTTTAGACGCAAAAGATCGAACTCAAGCTGCTGAAACAGCAAAAGCACATGGTTTATATTTTGTAGGAGTCGAGTATCCTAGTTTTCAATTTAAGCGCCAGATAATCAATTTATTTCTCTAATTAGCCCAGCTAACAGTTATTTTATTTGTATTACTTTTACAATCTATTGGTTATACTGATATATAGGTACAAAAACATAGATTTATAAGTATGAAAAAATTATCTACAATGGCTGTGATATTTATATCTACAGGTGGGATGATTGGAAGTGGCTGGTTATTTTCACCATATTATGGTTTCCAGACAGCCGGTCAAGGTGTTATAATTTCATGGCTTATCACAGCTTTACTTACTTTACTTGTAGCATTATGTTTTGCTGAAGTTGCATCTATGTTGCCGATAGTTTCTGGGGCAATGCGTTTTCTACGGATTACACATTCTCGAACATTAGGATTCTTATTTGTTGCTTTAGGATGGATAAGCTATTTGGTTTACTTACCACTTGAGGCTCAGTCAGTAGTTCAGTATTTAGGTTTTTGGTTTCCAAGTTTTGTTGATTCGGGGTCTAAAGGAGTATTCTTATCATACTCAGGAGTTGCTGTAGCATTTCTAATTATGCTAAGTTTGACATACTTAAACACTTATCAGCTAAAAAACGTTGCTAAGATTAACTCTATAGTTAGTATTTGGAAGATTTTCTTACCAATAGCTATTGCTGTTGGAATGTTAGCTGTTTATGGATCTTTTAAGAACTACCATGCTAATACCTCGCATATTACAGTTAATTTTGAACATATACTATTAGCTGTTACAGGCTCTGGCTTAGCCTTTGCTTTTTCTGGATTTCAAAATGGTTTAATTGTAGCAAACTCTGCAAAAAATCCTAAGTTAGCAATTCCTTTATCTTTAATAGCTCCAGTAGTAGTTGGCTTGACAATGTATATATCCTTATCTCTTCTTTTTATGTTTTGTATACCTGGATCGGTAAAAGGTTTTGATGGTGGTGTAGCTCCTTTGTTAGGTTTACTAAGTTTATTTAGTTTACATATTATTTATACCATATTATTTATAGATGCTATGGTTGCACCATTAGGTACTGGTAATGTTTATACGGCTGTAACGGGTAGGATTCTTCAAGCATTTGGATTAGAATTTTTTAAAAAATCAGTTTTAACAAGACTAAATAAAAACCATGTGCCAATATTTTGTATATGGATAAACTTTTTTGTTGGTTTGATATTTTTATTTCAATTTCCAACTTGGACAGCTTTAGTAAACTTTTTATCATCTTTAGTTTTATTTAGCTGTTTATCTGGACCTGTTGTTTTGATTATTTTTAGAGATAAGTTTCCTGAGATAGAGAGAAAATTTAAATTACCTTTTTATCAACTATTTGGCTATTTAGGATTTATATCTTGCTCATATTTTATATATTGGTCAGGTACTTTTAATTTATTATGTTTAGTTATACTTGTTATGCTAACTTGTATTTTCTATTGGTTTGTCTTTATGCGCAATCGCTTTATGGATGTGCTTAAACAAACGTGGTTTGTATGTGCATATATTATATGCTTATGGGGAGTGTCATTTGCACATGAGTTAAAATTAATAGCATTTCCTTATGATAACTTAATTGTCGCTATACTAAGTGCTGTATTCTTAAAATTATTTATCGTTACTCAAGCCTCAACAGAGACTATTCAGGAAAATATACAAGGTGTTATGTCAGAGGTTGAGAATCTTAAAAGTATGTAAATAATCATTTTTTCTTGTCAAAACCTAATTACAATTAAGTCCTTTTAGGATAAAATAACACATTAATCATTTCTTTATTTTTAGAAAAAATAATGACAGATATACATAATCATAAAATTTTGATTTTAGACTTTGGCTCGCAGTATACGCAGCTTATCGCACGTAGAGTTAGAGAAGTTGGCGTTTTTTGTGAGATTTTTCCTCATGATATAGATGATGAGTTTATTAAAGAGTATGGCGCAAAAGGTATAGTCCTTTCAGGTGGGCCTGAGTCTGTTTATGACTCTGATGTAAAAGCTCCTGAAATAGTTTTTGATCTAGGCGTTCCAGTACTTGGTATTTGCTATGGTATGCAAACTATGGTTATGCAACATGGTGGTGAGGTTAAAGGCTCTGATCAAAGCGAATTTGGTAAGGCAATGATCGATGTTTTAAAATCTGATAATAACATCTTCTCTAATTTAGAGAGTGAGCAGTTAGTTTGGATGAGCCATAGTGATAAAGTTACACAAACAGGTGAACATTTTGAAGTGATTGCGTCTTCAGTGAATGCTCCTGTAGCAGCTGTTGCCCATAAAACTAAGCCTTTCTTTGGTGTACAGTTCCATCCTGAGACAACTCATACAGAAAATGGTAAACAAATTGTAGAGAATTTTGTTGTAAACATCTGTGGTTGTGACACTTTATGGAATATTGATAATATTATTGAAAATGATATTGTTGAGATTAAAAAGAAAGTTGGTTCTGATAAGGTTATTTTAGGTTTATCAGGTGGTGTGGATTCATCTGTTGTAGCTGCAATTTTACATGAGGCTATAGGCGATCAACTAACTTGTATATTCGTTGATACTGGTCTACTTCGTTTGAATGAAGGTGATCAGGTAATGGAAGTCTTTGCAGAGCATATGGATATTAATGTTATTCGTGTAAATGCAAAAGATAGATTCTTAAGAGCTCTAGAAGGAGCTTGTGATCCTGAGCAAAAACGTAAAATCATTGGTAAGCTTTTTGTAGATATATTTGATGAAGAAGCTGCAAAAATTGAAAATGCTAAATGGCTTGCTCAAGGCACTATATATAGTGATGTAATTGAGTCTGCTGGTAACAACAAATCAAAAGCTCATGTTATAAAATCTCATCATAATGTAGGTGGTTTACCTAAAGAGATGAAGCTAAAACTTTTAGAGCCTCTAAGAGAGCTTTTTAAAGATGAAGTACGTAAATTAGGCTTAGGTCTAGGCTTACCATATCATATGCTTTATAGACATCCTTTCCCAGGTCCTGGCTTAGGTGTGCGTATATTAGGTGAAATTAAGAGAGAGTATGTAGAAACTTTACAAAAAGCAGATGCTATATTTACAGAAGAGTTATATAAGCATAACTTATACCATGATATTTCTCAGGCTTTTGGTGTCTTCTTACCAGTTAAATCTGTAGGTGTTGTTGGTGACCAGCGTAGATATGAGTATGTGATAGCTTTAAGAGCGGTTGTAAGTATTGATTTTATGACTGCAACATGGGCGAATTTACCTTATGATTTCTTATCTTTAGTATCTAATAGAATAGTGAACGAGGTGAAAAAAGTTTCTCGAGTTGTTTATGATGTGACAGGTAAACCGCCTGGAACTATTGAATGGGAATAGATAAACTCCCATAATATAAAGTAAAAGTTTAATTAGTATATATTTTTATACTTTTAAATTAGGTGAACATTTTTATACTATGTCAAAATATAAAATTTTAGATAAGATAAACACTCCAAAAGATCTAAAGCATATTCCTGAAAGTCAGCTTAAGGAATTATCATCAGAGCTAAGAAGTTTCTTGGTTGATACTCTTGATGTTAGTGGAGGACATTTTGCTAGTAGTCTTGGAGCTACTGAGCTAACAGTGGCTTTGCATTATGTTTATAATACACCACATGATAATATCGTTTGGGATGTTGGACATCAAACTTATATTCATAAAATTCTTACAGGAAGAAAAGATCAGTTAGTAACCATCAAAAAAGATGGTGGTATATCTGGTTTTCCAAAACGTAGTGAGAGTGAGTATGATACTTTTGGTGTAGGGCACTCTAGTACTTCTATTAGTGCGGCTATTGGTATGGCAATAGGTGATAGATTAAAAGGTAAACCATCTAACACTGTAGCTGTGATTGGTGATGGAGCTATTACAGGTGGTATGGCATTTGAAGCCCTAAATCATGCTGGTGGTATAAAAGAAGATGTATTAGTAGTTCTAAATGATAATGAAATGTCCATTTCTGATAATGTAGGTGGACTTTCTGCACATTTTAGTAAAATTATTTCAGGTGGTTTTTACAATAGTATTCGTGAAAAAGGTAAGGAAGTTCTAAAAAATATTCCTCCGATGTTTGAATTTGTCAAAAAAATTGAAACTCAAACAAAAGGAATGTTTGTTCCGGCAAACTTTTTTGAAGA